>JANXLS010001280.1 GCA_025355035.1 Planctomycetota bacterium
ATCACCACTTTTTAAAGGAGTTCCGTTCATGATCAAGAAAGCGCTTGCTGTAGCCGCACTCGCCGGCATCGTCATTCTGCCCGGCTGTCACAACGAATGTTGCTCCAATGGCCAAGAAGATTATCGGCGCGAGGGTGTGACCTATTCCGATGGCCGGATAGAGTCGTCCAAATCGGGCGTGTCAAATACGTCCAACACCACGAGCGATGTTAATTACTACGATAATTCCGGAAATACTTACGTGGAAGGAACAGTTACTAACATCGGTCCGGACGGCCGAGTGGTGTTAAAGGGGTATGAAAGCCCTTATGCCAACGCCTATACATCGTATCATCGCGACTATTATTCAATCCCCGAAACTCAGCGGGAAACGCGCAGCCGGGAATTCCGGGAAAAGTATAAGGACCGGCTGAATTACAGCGAATACAAGGATAAGGAACGGGATTATAATTTTAGCATCTCGAACCCGGACCGCTTCACGGTGTACGATGAATCCGCCCGGTACGGCCGTGGTGCCGATACGTGGCATTACTCCACGCCCAGCAAGTACACCTACAGCAACATTAAAGCTGGCGACCGCGTGGTAGTGGGATATGATTCCAACAATCCGAACAATCCCCGTTCGATGTATAAGGTCGATGCGCAGAAGAAGTAATATAAGACTGCAGTTTAACAATGTATTGAAGCAGGGCATTCAGCAAAGAATGCCCTGTTTTTTTCTAGTAGTTTACTGGGTAACCTAACATGTAGAGATAGTCTTGATCTTTCAGACTTCCATTTGCCATCTATAAAATCAAATTAAGTGTAACTAGAGTAAAAATGAAATAGGGATAGCGCCTAATTAGGCGCTATCCCTCGATTTTTCTAACTCACCTTCACTTCAATCTTGCGTGCCTGGGCCGGACCTGCCTTATTCAAGCTCACATGCAGGACGCCGTTCTTGATCGTCGCTTTAATGTCATCGCAATCGATCTCCTCAGCCAGCTTAAAAGAGCGTTCGTAATCACCTTCGCTGTATTCAACATACGCCGCCTTGTACCCTTCCGGAACGACCGGCACGACCTTTCCGCGAATGCTCAGTACACTCTTTTCCAACGTAATCTCGAGTGACTTCTCATCCACGCCCGGCAGATCGGCATAAAGCTCCACCGTGTCCTTCGTCTCGTAAATGTCAGCGCGCGGGAGGAAAACTTTCTTCGAAGATGCCGCTCCTTCGCACGTCGAACTCTCAGCGCAACAGGCCTGGTAAGCCGTCTGGACGGCATTGGGTGTTTCGGTGACAGTCATGGATGCAACCTCCTGAATGATTGTTTTGACTAAACCTTTTTCCTCTAGCATCAGCTTACCTGCCGATGCGATGAATGACTTCGTTTCGCAGCTTGATAGAGCTCTTTACGCCGTCGCGATGGCGATCTTGCGCGGCTTGTCCGATTCGGCGCGAGGCAACGTGACGGTCAACACTCCCTTGTCAAACCGCGCAGAGACGCCCGCTCCGTCCACTTTGAACGGCAGATTCAACGCCCGGACAAAAGACCCGCGAATGCGTTCGCTTCGCAACGCCCGAACATCATTCTTCAGATCCGCACACCCGCGCGTACCTTTCAGCGTCAACACACTGTTGGCCACCGTCAGCTCCAGTTGCTCCAGATCGATGCCGGGCAATTCCGCTTTGGCGACGGCGCCGTTATCGTTCGTGTACACGTTCACCGGAGGAAATTCGTGCACCGCCCCACTCACGCCCGAGAAAAGATCGTTCATGGCTTCACGCAAAATCCCGAACTCCCGCGCGGGTGAATGACAGAGACTTCCGTACATAGTCGTTCTCCTTTTACTGGGTTTCGAGCGATCCGTTTCGCTCTCAATTTCTGATTTTCATAAAAGCATCTCACATGCCAGATGTTTCCTGAAAGTGCATTCTTTACGCAACTTCAACATTGAAAAAGGATTATCAAAACAAATCGCGCTTCGACAAATGATCGGATTGTAAATTTTGACAGGATCGATTAGTATTGACACAGTTCTATGAGGCCAAAAAGACAAGCCAATGTCCCACAGTTTAGTATTAGGAACCGGAAACAGTCTACGTCGCAACGCAGACTCCAAACTCTGCACTTCAAACTCCAAACTAAACGAAAGGAGGATGACCCCGATGGTTTCCACCGCCGCGACAGCTCGACGCAATTTAGCACCGTGCGAAACCTGCACACACGTTAGGCAAATGTGATTCTTGCGTTTAGAAATCGGATGGTCATCCGATTCTGCTTAAAAAAACTTCCTGAAGGAGATAAAGATCGTGCGTCATTTTGCAATTCTCGTAGCACTCTGTTTGTTCGGTATGTCAGCGTTCGCCCGCGCGGAAGAATCCGAAGCTCCGGCCGGAGCCAAGAGCCGCAAATTCCAATTCAGCTACACAGCCACAATCGAAGCCGTCCCGGAAGGCGCAAAGAGCGTCGACCTATGGATCCCGGTTCCGCAAGACAGCGTCCATCAGACCATCACGGATCTCAAATTCAATTCCGCCCAGCAACCGGACATCGCTATCGAACCGGAACTGAACAACAAAATCGCGCATTGGAAAATTGACGCCGCCCAAGCCAAAGGCCTTTCGGTGACGATGTCGTTCGATTGTGTCCGCAAGGAAGTCGCAGCAACGAACGTCGATAAGGCGCGCGAACTGTCGGCCGACGAACGCGCCGCTCAATCGAAGTGGCTGCGCGCGAACAAGCTCGTCTTGGTCGGCGGCGATTTCGTTCAAGTTGCGGAAGCCGCAACAAAGGGTGCCGCAAAGCCGAACGAAATCGCAAAGGCCGCTTACGATTACACGGTCAGCACAATGAAGTACGACAAGCCTAAAGATAAACTCGGCTGGGGCAACGGCAGCACCCAATGGGCCTGCGATTCCAAGTTCGGCAATTGCACTGACTTTCACGCTCTGATCATGTCCATCGGCCGAACCAAAGGCATCCCCGTGAAGTTCGAAATGGGCTTCCCCCTACCCACCGTCGTCGATGGCAAACCCGAAACAAAAACCGGTCCCATCGGCGGTTATCATTGCTGGGCGAAGTTCTATTTGGGCGGCGTGGGCTGGGTGCCGGTCGATGCCTCCGAAGCGCAAAAGAATCCCGCGCTGGCCGGCTATTACTTCGGCAACTTGACCGCCGATCGCGTCCAAGTCAGCAACGGCCGCGACGTCAATCTCGTCCCGAAACAAGGCGAAGACGCGCTGAACTACTTCGTCTATCCCTACGCCGAAGCCGACGGCAAGAAAATCTCTGTCGCCAAGAAGTTCGAATTCAAAGACCTCTAAACGGCGGTTCAAAGTTTAAAGTTTACGGAGGGGCGGCTTTCGAGCCGCCCTTCTTCGTTTGGCCACAGTCATCGCGGCAGGCCTCCGATTCAATAAATTTTGAACTTTAAACTTTGAACTTTGAACCTTTTTTGGAATTCATTAGACTGTGTTTTCACACGAAATTCGAGGAGCGCGCATTCATGTTTCGAGTCGGAATTGGCACTGACAGACATCGCTTGGTTTTCGGTCGCAAACTGATCATCGGAGGGGTACACGTCGAAAATGCAAAAGGTGCATACGGACACTCCGACGCCGACGTGCTGGCACATGCAATCATCGACGCTCTGCTGGGCGCTGCTGGAATGGGCGACATAGGCTATCACTTTCCAGACAATGACCCGAAATGGAAAGACGCCGATTCAATGGCATTGATGGCCCAGAGCGTCGGCATCCTGCGCCGCGCCGGCTTTGAGATCATCAACATCGATGCGTCTGTCCACCTCGAACAGCCGAAGCTCGGCGCCCTAAAAATCCAGATGGCCAAAAACGTTGCCGAAACACTGAACATTCCGCGCAACGCCGTCAACATCAAAGCCAAGACCGGCGAAGGTTGCGACTCCGTTGGCAAAGGCGAAGCCATCGAAGCCACTGCCATTGCCATGGTAAAATTCGACGAAGCGATTTTGGAAGCCGAAGTGTTGAAACGCGGAAACAAAGTAACCCTTGAACCTTAAAAACAGTTCAAAGTCGCAAGTTCAAAGTTCAAAGTTGACGCCCAACACATCAACTTTGAACTTTAAACTGCCGTTAATACGCGCGCCGCTGCCGCGAGCTGGGAATATTCAATTTCTCGCGATACTTTGCGACCGTTCGACGAGCGATTTCGACACCGTCGACCAACAGTTTTGCGACGATTTCTTCGTCGCTCAGGGGCTTTTTCTTATCTTCGTTTTTGACCATCTCCGAAATCTTCAGCATGATCGCGCGATTCGATTCCGCTTCGCCTTCGCCCGTCGAGAATCCACCCGTGAAAAAGTACTTCATCGGAAAGAGACCCTGCGGCGTCTGAACATATTTCCCGGCGAGTGCGCGCGAAACAGTGGACACGTGCATCCCAATGCGCTCAGCCACTTCCTGCATCATCAACGGCTTCAAATGCGACGGCCCGTGTTCGAAGAAATCTTTTTGAATATCGACGATCTGCTGCGTGATCCGGTTCAAGGTATTGCGGCGCTGGATGACTGACTCCATCAGCCACATCGCGCTGCCTAATTTACCCATGATGTAATCGCGCACCGCTTCGTCTTTTGACTCCTTCTTTAGCAGTTGCAGCGAGTCATTCGAAATGCGCAGCGTCGGGAGAAAATGCTCGTTGATTCGAATTGACAGGAGTCCATCGATCTCGTCCACGTGAACGTCGGGAACAACATACTGAGGTCGTCGCCCACCGAATCCGCGTCCGGGCTTCGGATTCAAATGCGCGACCGTGCTTAGCGCTTCTTTGATGCGGTCGACACTGACACCCATGTCCTTCGCAATCTTCGGCAATCGATTGTGACTCAAATCGTCGTAATGCTTTACGATCAACTTCTCTTCGAATTCCGACTCGCCCGGCATGCGCCGCAATTGCAACAGCAAACATTCCTGAACGCTGCGCGCTCCCACCCCCGCCGGTTCAAACCCTTGCACTAATTCCAACGCCAGTTCTGCTTCTTCGTCCGTGCACCCGCCCGGCACAATCTCCTGCCGAAAACCGTTTTCAGTTTTATAGAACAATTCCATGACCGGAACTTTCAGGAACCCACCGTCGTCCAGCGAACCGATGATCGTTTCCGCGAGTTCCTTCAAACGCGGCTCTTCGCGAACAAGCTGCAATTGCTGTGAGAGATGCTCTTCAAGCGACGTCGCGGGCGCGGCAGTGTTGTTCATCGCCTCCATCTTTGCGTCTTCATCGCCGCCGCCGCGCGAACCGGAACCGTTCGACCGCGTGTTCGGATCGTTCCATTCACTCATCAGCGATTCCAGCCGCTTGATCCGCGCTTCCGTTTCGTTCGTCGGTTCTTTCTCCTGCTTCGCTGTTTCCTTCTCTTCGCGCAGAATCTCCTTCAATCCGTCCTTCGGCTTGTCAACGTCCACTTCCTTGACCGGCTCGGCTTCCTTCAACTCAAGGCACGGATTTTCAACGAGCTCCTGATTGATGTTCTCCATCAAATCCATCAAAGGCAATTGTAGCATCTCAATGGATTGGATCATCTGCCGCGTCATGACCAACTTCTGGTCCATCCGCTGCGAAAGATTGTGTGATAATTGCATGACCACCTCGCCGCCCAAGCCCCAAATGAATCGTTTCGTGACCCGATAAGTATATCGTAATACACGGCGCGGGAGAGAACACTTTTCAAAAATCGAGACGAATTGCCCCGTCACGCGTGCACGGTGGCACTGAGTTTGCTTATCCATGAATCCGCCATCGCATCTCAGCAAATCCCGATGACCGACGAAGCTATCGAGGGCGGCGTATTACGCCAATTGCCCCAGCACGCCGTCGCCACAGAAATTTGGGTTTCCAAACGCTGTTAAAGTGTGTCCGAATCCATGTGCGAGCGACATCAGCAACCGGTTGTGAGCAACCTTTTCGTACTTGATGTAACGACCCGTCTTGAATCCCAAGCCGCCGCCGATCAGCACGAATGGGATGTTGTCGAGCGTGTGCGATTTGCCTTCGCCCAACTCATTCGTCCACAGAATCGTAGTGTTGTCGAGCATGTTCCCTTCGCCGCCCGGCTCTGGCGTTTCCGCAAGACGCTTCGCGAGATACGCGACTTGCTGGCAGAACCAATGATTAATCTTCGTCAAATCCTTGTCCGCAACTGGATCGCCGGAGTTGTGTGATATCGCGTGATGCCCTTCGTTGATGCCCAGCCATTTCATCCGCGCGCCGCCAACGGAGTTCGTGTATTGCAGCGACGCCACACGCGTGAAATCCGCTTGGAACGCATTGACCATCAAATCGATCTGCGCCTTGCTGATCTGCGGCATGTTGTCGTTGTCTTTGCGAACACCAGGCTCAATTGTCGGGACGCGGTGCCCCGCCGAAGCCTGCGCTTCCTTCAGTTCAATCTCCATCTCACGCACAAACGACGCATGTTCTTCAAGCAGTTTTCGATCCGCCGGAGTGACCGCCGAGCTGATCTTTTTCAGATCCTCTGTCAAGTCATCAAGCACGCTGCTCAAGGCTTTCTGATCTTTCGCGCGGCCATACATTTTGTTGAACATCTGATACGGATCGTCGATCGGCGTCACCGGTTTGTTCGGCCCGGCATACGACCATCGCGTCCACGGATCCGCGCGTTCCGGGACCATCACTCCGAACTCCAGCGATCCAAATCGCGTTCGCGTCGCCGGATCTTTCTGGAGAAAATTTTTGATCTCCTGATCGATCGACAACCCCTTTGCCCAACCCGCCGGGTGATCCGAACCGCCTTGAATGTTACCCGGAGCCAACTCAATTCCAGTCAACAGACAACTCATTCCGCGCATGTGGCTGTCGCCATCGCCACGCACTTTGTCGCAGACTCCATTAAGGATCAACGTCTTGCTTTTGTAGGGTTCCAACGGCGAAAGAATCTCAGTGAGTTTGAAATTCTCGCCGGTTTCTTTCGGCCAAAACGTGCTGGGAACAATTCCGTTGGGACTAAAGAGGAAGACGACGCGCTGCTTGCGCCGTGCGTCGGCCCGAGCCACGCTCGACAGATTCATCACAAACGGAAGAGCCGCCGCGCCAACACCCAGCTTGCCCAAAAATTCGCGTCTTGACTGTGACATTAAATCCCCTTTTTACTTCATCGTTTAACGTCAGCCTGTGCTGCTTTCTTCGGATCGGCACTGGCCTCGGTTGAATTATGCTGAGCCGCCATGACCGCGATCTCAACCATAAGCTCACGTACACTGAAGTTCGACTGTGCGAACGATTCTCGCAATTTCTGCGGCGTCGTCAGCCCGAACGAGCGGACTGGCTGCTTCACCAAATGATGAAACAACTGCTGCGCAAAAGCCGCATGAACCTGTTCGTTCCCAGCGAGCAACGTCGCCAGTTGCCGCGCCCCAACAAACGAAACGAGCATTCCATCGCGCGTTTCGTAGTCCCCGCTGACATCAATCGTCTTGTCGTGTTCCTTCTCCCGGAAGCGGCCAACGGCATCGAAATTTTCGAGCGTGAAGCCGAAACCGTTGATCATTCCATGACATTGAAAACACGCGTCGGGTTTCGTCTGCACCGTCACGCGTTCGCGCGTCGTCAAATTCGGATGCAACTCCGGCGGCAGCGGTGCCACCGCATCCGGCGGGGGAAGAAGCGTCATGCCCAACAATCCGCGCACAACAAACACACCGCGGTGAATCGGCGAACTCTCTGCCGGATACGCCAATCCCGTGAGCATAAACGGGTGCGTCAGCACGCCCGCGCGCTTCTCAGATTCCCATTTGACGCGTGAAAACGCCGCGTCCTTCTTGGATTCAATTCCGTAAAACGCCGCCAGTCGATCGTTCAAAAACAGCTCGTCCGAAAGTAACAATTGTCTGAAATCCGAATTCTCGCTCCAAACAACATCGTCAATAAACAGCTCCAGCGACCGCCGCAAATCCGCCGCGATCCCGGCATTGAATTCCGGGAATCGTTTCGCGTCCTTGCTCAACTCCGAGAACCGTTCGGTGCGCAACCACGTCATCAGAAACTCGTGCAGTTTCGCGCGCGCCAAGAGCGACGTCTGCATCCGTTCCGCCTGAGCAACAAGCTCCTCGCGCGTCTTCAGCCGGTTCGCTGCCGCGGCATCCAGCAGCGTTGAGTCCGGCGGAGCGTCCCACAACGCATACGATAATCGAGACGCCACGCCGTACTGTCCATCCATCACATTCGGATACAGAAATCGCGGCGACGTGAGCGTGATCAACACCACTCGCTTGATCGCCTGTTCCAAATCCAAAGCCGATTCAAATTGCCGATCGACAAACAGCTTCTTTTCCGCGTCCGCCAAAGGCCGTCGAAACGCGCGTTGGACAAAGTTCGCCGCGAACACGCGCAATTTCGTCTTCGCGTCCGGCGCATCGATCGCCACGCCGGAAAGCGACTGCAACCGCTCCGCAACATATCCCGCCACTTCCAACGCCGCGTTCGTCTCAGCCGCGTTCCATTCTTTTGAAACAGTGGTCCCACGTTCCCACCCATAGCTCCGATCGTCCGGCGGAAATGGCGTGTTCACGATCGCAACTTCCGGCACCCGGTTCGGCGAGAGATAACGCGCCGGGATGACTTCGACTTCGCCATGCGGCATCTTCCACTGCAATTCAACAAACGAATGTTTCGAATCGACGAGGCAACTGTCGAGCTTTTTGCGATCCAATTCTTTGCCTTTGCACAATTCCATCCGAATCGAATACATCCGCCCGGCGAGCAGAAAAACCGTTCCGTGCAGTTGGGTTGTATCTCCGTCCGAACGAACAGCCGCATCAATGATCGGCTGCTTGTAATTTATATCATTGACCCAAACGGCCACACCGTCGTCAGCGCGGACGATCACCTCGTACGTGCCGGTCTCCGGCGCAAAAATCGATCCTTCCCAACTCGCGCAGAATTGTTTTGGATTGAATTTTCGTTCTTCAATTTTGTTGGGAAAAACACCGCGCGGAGCACCGAACCCGCTGGCCACATCGAACAGAAAAAACTGCCGAGCCGCCGGACCGCTATAGGCAACGCGCAAGGCCATCGCGGGCTGTTCAGGCCCCGCCGGGGAATTCGTTCCGAAATCAAATTGCACGACCGCGTCGAGGCGATCAATCAGCGCCTTGTTCGGTCGTCCGCCCGTCGCGCCAAATCCGCGCGCGTCAAAATACTCGCCATGCAAGCCCTGCCGATCATCGGACTTCGTGGGTTTTGTAAAACCGGCGAGAATATCCGCAACCGAATTTCGATACTGCTTGATCGTCAGCCGAGCGAGCTCAACGTGCGGCGGCTGCAAACGAGCGCGCGCGTCCGGCGAATAAAACGCGTCGTGCAAATACGCCGCAACCTTCAGCGCGTCCTCGCCGGTGCAAGTCCCGGGTTCGTCTTCGGGCATGGTCTTGCTGATGACATGGGCCAATTGAGCCGGTGATTTTTCGCCGACCAGCGGATGCGGAGCCTTCTTGGTTCCTTCGCCCGCAGAACCGTGGCAACTGATGCAATCTTTTTTAAAGATCGCTTCGCCCGTTCGCTCCGACGCCGCAATGCTCCAACACGCGATAGCCAAAATCAGCGACCACTGCGCCGCACACGCTGCAGAATCGATGCGTATGGAACTTCTGAACACAGCCATGCATTTCCAGTTCTGTAGGCCAACTACTGGGTTGACTCGCTCACCTTCTTGACATCCTGATCCCGAGCCAACGGACAGATCAAAATGTCATTTCCATTCACCACCACCGCGAGATTCTCTACACCGATCAACGCAACTCGTTTTCCCGGCGCAAAAATTAAATTCTTCGCCGCGTCAACCGAAATCACGCGTGTGTCCGGCCCCTGCGAATTCCCGCCGTTCTGTTCCATATAAGGAGCGACCGCGCTCCACGAACCGATGTCATCCCAATTGAAATCCGCAGCGACCGTCGCAACGCTGGCCGCCTGCTCCATGATTCCGAAATCGATCGAAATCTTTTTCAGCATTGGAAAATGCGTCCGCGCGCAGACGTCCCAGTCGGCGTCGTTTTTCGTCGCGCCCAATTCGGTCGCCATGGCATGATGTCCCGGCAATTGGCGCTCCATCTCGTTCATCAGTGTGCCCAGCTTCCAGATGAAGATACCGCCATTCCAATAATATTCCTTCGACGCCAAATAACTCTGCGCCTTAGCAAGATCCGGCTTTTCCTTGAACGCTTTTACGCGGAAAATACGCGGAGCGTGTGCCGCCTCCGCGCTACTCACTTCTTCGCCACGATGGACGTATCCGTACGCGGTCGAAGGCTCGCGTGCAACGATCCCAAACGTCACCAGCGCATCCAACGTGTCCGCAGCGCGCGCGCCTGCCAGCGCGCATTCCGCAAATCGATCGACCGGCGAAATAACGTGATCGCCCGGCAGAACGAACATTTTCGCGCTGGCCAGCGCTGCGTCTCCGCCTCGCAAGCGTTGCAATATCGCTCCCGCCGCATAAGCCACCGCGCCCGACGTATCGCGCGGCATCGGCTCGACCAGCAGGTTCTGCATGGGCAATTCCGGCAGCGACGCGCGAACCAGCGGCACCTGCTCGCCGCCGCACACGACGAAGCAGTTCGCCGACGGCGCAACCGACCGCGCACGATCCCACGCGCCTTCGAGCAGGCTCTGGGCTTTCTCTGCGCCGGGGGCCTTGAAAAGTCGCAGATCCCATTTCGGACGCTCGCGATTGGAAGCCGGCCACAAGCGCGATGACGCACCGCCGGCGAGAATGACTGGGAAGATGTTTTGCATGATTGTTTTAGTTTTTTCGCTTTCGTTTTTTCCAAAAGACTACTTTTCATCAGCATACAACTTTGATCGCATCAGGCACTTCGAATCTACCGCCCGACTCGCTTTTTTTAAACTTTTATTTCAAGATTCCGTGCGCATGTCTTGACATGGACGCTCTTTCACTTATAGAAGCGTACTTACCGTTTCCGTATTCTATTTTTTGCGTGTGTTTTGTATCGATCAGACGCGATGTTTCGAAGGGGTCTGCATGAAATTCGAAGGAAAAATTCTCGTAATCGGCCTCGGTGCCGTCTCGCGCTGTACGCTTCCGTTGCTCTTCAAACACGTCGAAACCGAGATGAAGAATTTTTACGTCATGGACTTCAACGAAATTGAAGAACACGCGCGATTTGTCCGCGAAAGTGGTGCGAATTTCATCAAGGATCGCGTCACGCGCGAGAACATGGGCGAGCTTCTCGAAAAATACGTCGGCAACGGCGACATCATCATCGATCTCGCATGGAACATTGGCTGCACCGACATCCTTCAATGGTGCTACGCGCACAACGTTCGCTACATGAATACGTCCGTCGAATTGTGGGATCCCTATGAAGGTGCGCCCAGCCAGCCGCCGACGGAACGCACGCTGTACGCGCGCCAGATGCTGATTCGTAAAATGGTCGCACAATGGAAGCCCAAGCGCGGCGCGACCGCCGTGCTCGACCACGGAGCGAATCCGGGCCTCGTCTCGCATTTCACCAAAGCCGCGCTTGAAGACATCTCCGTCCGCTTCCTCGCCGAACACAACGAACACGGCGAACGCCGCGACATGATCGAAGAAGTTTACAAGAAGCGCATGTATAACCGCATGGCGCAATTGACCGGCGTAAAGGTCATTCACATCAGCGAACGCGACACGCAGATCAGCAACATGCCCAAAAAAATGAACGAGTTCGTCAACACGTGGTCCATCGAAGGCTTCTACGAAGAAGGCATCGCCCCCGCCGAAATGGGTTGGGGTACTCACGAACGCACTCTGCCGCCGCGCGCGCAAATGCATTTGTCCGGTCCACTCAACCAAATCTGTCTCGCCAACATGGGTGCGCGAACGTGGGTCCGCTCGTACGTTCCGTGCGGTGAAATTGTCGGCATGGTCATCCGACACGGCGAAGCGTTCTCGATCTCCGAAAATCTCACCGTGAAGGAAGACGGCCTGCCGATCTACCGCCCAACGGTTCACTACGCCTACTGCCCGTGCGACGCCGCCATCGCCAGTCTGCATGAATTGCAGATGCGCCACTACAAATTGCAGCACGATCAGCGCATCATGAACGACGAAATCGTCGACGGCCGCGACGAACTCGGCTGCCTGCTGATGGGCCACGATTTCAAGAGCTGGTGGATCGGCTCGCTGCTCGATATTCACGAAACGCGCAAGCTCGTCCCGCATGTCAACGCCACGACCCTGCAAGTCGCCGCCTCGGTCATGTCGGCTGTGCTGTGGATGATCAAAAATCCGATGCAGGGCGTCTGCGTTCCCGACGATCTGCCGCACCGCGAAATTCTCGGAACGGCCAAACCCTACCTCGGCCCGTTCGTCTCGCAACCCGTCGATTGGACGCCGCTGAAGAATTGGGATTCCAGCTTCGAACGCTACGGCACCCCGCGCCCGCCGGAAGAAGATGTGTGGCAGTTCAATACGTTCTTGATTCGAGGATTGAGCTAACGGCGAACAGATAACGGCGGTTCAAAGTTCAGGGTTCAAAGTTCAATATTGAAACTTTGAACTTTGAACCGCCGTCAAAACGTCATCTCCCGAATTTTGTCCAGCGCTTCCTGCAGCCGATTAAATTCGTCTTGCTCCAATTCGCCGCCACCATAGCGAACCGCTTCAAAAATATCCGTCACCTCGCGAACCGGCGCGAAGGCTTCGCCTCCGCGGCGCAGTACGGCTTCCGCAAATTCGCGCGGCGTCTGTCCTGGTCGGCGGGAATAGCCACGCCGCGAAAGTGCGCTCAAGAGATCGTTGTAGAAACCGACGGCCGCACGAGCGCGCGCACCGCCACTGGTCTGCGCGTACTTTCGGCGACTGCTTCTCCGCGCAAAAATGTGGACCAGCCATCCGATCGCGACGGCGATACCCGCCCACATCAAGCCGACGCCCAACCATCCGACCCATCCTTTGCCCGACGATCCGTTCTGCGCGCCAGTTCCCGCCGTACCGCTCAGTTTCTCCCAGAGTTTGCGCTGCTCGTAGCTGTTGAACTTCAGCGTTGCGTTCCACCAATCTTGAACGAGTCCCTGTGAAGGCTCGCTTTCGACGAGCGCGGAAGTCGCGACCGTCGATTGCGGCTTCGTCACCGGCTGAGATGTGTTTGGGCTCGATGCCACATCATTGCTCGAAACCACTGCGGCCGGCGTCGGATCGAACGGCACCCAACCGGTGCCCCGGAAATAAATCTCCGCCCATGCGTGAGCGTCCGAATTGTGCGCGATGACGCTCTTCGATTGCAGATCGTTTCGATCAATCTGCACGGCGAAACCGGTACACAACCTCGCGGGCAAATCGTTCGCCCGACACAGAAGCACGAACGCCGACGCGAACAATCCGCAATGCCCGCGCTCCTGCTCCGGATCGGTCGTTGTCAGGAAATGAACCACCGGATCGCCCGTTGGTCGGATGCGCTCCAGATTCGTCGTGTAATTTCGATTGTTCTCCAACCAACTCCGAATGGCCGCGGCCTTGGCGAGCGCGCTGCGACTGCTCTTCGTAATTTGGCGCGCCAACTGCCCGAGCGCTTCGCGTTCGTTCGGAAGCAGTCCATTCTGCCGCACGTAACGCTGGAATTGACGGTGCTCCGCTTTTGAAAATTCCGTCAACATCTCCGCGTTGTTCGGAACGCTGACCGTCAGCGTGTAATCATGCAGATTCGTCCCGCCGACATTTCGCACTGACCCTTCGGAATCCAATTCCACCGCGCGCGCCGTCACTCTGACCAACGGCGCTCCCGCAAAAAATTGCGGTGAATTCAACGCGATCAGTTCCACTTTTTGCTCAATCTCCTCGCCCCGGCGCACCGCCCCATCGCTGCTCGGATCGCGATACGTGATCGGCACGTTGACCCTGCTCTCCAACGTTTCAAATTTCGTATCCGGAATCCAATCCCCGTTGCGGTACTCCGCATAATTCAAACCCTTGAGCAAAATGCGGCCTTTCGAATCCGCCAGTTGAGCCGCTGGTTTTGAAAAAACGGCGCGCATCGCCACGCGCGAATCCAGCGTGATATTGCCGAGGTTCTTGACGGTCATGCCATTGCCGCCAACTCCCGACGTCGTTGTCGTCAGAACAGCGGGACCGCGTCCGAATTTTGGAATCTCATCTGCGGATTTGGTTTCGGTTGCCGAACTGCGTTTATCGAAAATCGCCAGGAAACTATCCATTCGCGGCGCGGAAAAAAAAGTCGCGACACCCAGCGCCACACACGCCGCCGTCATCCCGATCACCAGCGTCAGAGTGCTCCAGAAGGCACCGTCCG
>JANXLS010001299.1 GCA_025355035.1 Planctomycetota bacterium
TACACCACCGGCAATATCATATCGGGGGCGGTGGGATACCGCTTCCAGATCACGACGCGTCCCAACGGCATAGAGCGGGTGGATAATGTCCCCTATGGCAGCGTCGCTGCATTGCAACTGGACACAGACCAGGTGCACTCGGACGGTTCAGCGAATACCCATTTTGGCAGCGTCTACGCTGAAATCATTGTCGAAACCACGCCCGACGACACCACTCCCGTGTTCAATACGTCTGAATGGAACTACACGACCTACGACGGGCCGCTGGTCTACAAGAAAGAGACAGACGATCATGCTCTGGACGGCGCGGGGGACTTTGCGATACACATGCCCAAGCTGGCTAAGTTCGACAGCGACGGGTTTGTTCGTGTCGATCGCGAGGTTCACACCTTTGATGGAAACGGAAACGAAATCATCACGTCGGTTGTCTTCTATGCGACCATGGCGTTCTCGCCTCAGCAGTACGATAAGGTCACGGTCCTTGAAGCGAAAAAGCACATCGACGACACACCCAAGCTGATCGCCCTGGCGAATGCGTATTTCCACCGCTATTCAAGCCATGTCGATCATTCCGGAAGCATCACAGTAATCGTCAAGGAAGTCACCGGCGGCATCGATCTTGGCAGCGCAATTCCGAATTTCAACGGCGCGCGCGTCCAGAATTGGGAGTTCACGCCAGGGAATCAGCAGTTAAAACTGACGTTGTCTGATCAGCCGATCCGGGAATACGTGGCGCGATGGAGAGAGTACCAATCCAATAGATCGGAGCTGTACGGTAACGCCCGCAACAAAGTCAGCTACAACGAAGATCTTCAAGGCTTACCAGATACGACGTTGAATGACCTCGGCAAGGTAGTGGATCCGCCCATATCCCTGACCGTGCCAACGCCGAGCGGAAACCCCAACGTCTGACGCCCATTCGCAAGAATCGTAACCATTCCATGTGGCTTTAAATAGCCGGTTTACGCAGTCATTTCTTCATGGGAGGTTCGTATGGTCAGAAACATGTTCAAATCCATCGAAAGCACGTTCATTGGCGTGGCTTTGTCGCTGGTTATCTTCTCG
>JANXLS010000010.1 GCA_025355035.1 Planctomycetota bacterium
GCGGGTCTTGGGAAAACGCATGATTCCCGCTCGCTGGAAGCCTTTGTCATGGCCCAATGCAAAGCGCTTGGCGCGGGCATTCTGGAACGCGGTTTGGCGCTGCGCGGGCAAAGTCTTGCCGTGCCGATGTCACAGCCTTGCGCGTGCGGTCATCGCCAGCATCACAAGGGGAAGCGCCCCCGCGAAGTCCGTTCTACACTGGGGCCGGTGACCTTGGAAGAGCGTCATTACTATCACTGCGACCATTGTAAAGCAGGAAGTTATTGGGGCGAGGAGTTGCGGGGCAGCACGGATTTCTCGCCGTTGGCCGAAGATCAGATTGCTTGGATGGGCAAGGAAGGTGCATTCGATCAGGCCGCAAAAAACTTGAAGCATCTGGGACTGTTCGAGGTGGCAGCCAGCACGGTGCGGGACATTTGCAATCGGCTGGGAAAAGCGGTGCGCGAGCGGATCGAACACCAAGCCGCACAGCAGCATTGCAGCGCCGTGAAACCCGAGGAGAAAGTCAAGCGCCTGGGCATTTCCATCGACGGCGTGATGTTGGGGCGCATCGATCCAAAGCATCGCCAACGCAAAGGCAAAAAGAAAGGAAAAGTACGCGGCAAGACGGCGCTCGAACACTTCTTCCATGAAGTCAAAACCCTGGTCGTGTTTGAGTTCGATAAAGCCGGGGAAGCGTTGCGACAAACGTATCATGCCACGCAGGACCGCATTGAGGATTTTCGCGAGATGGTCAGTCTGGAGGCGCAGAAACGCGGTGCGCAGGTTGCGAACATTCTGATCTTCGTTGGAGACGGTGCGCCGTGGGTTTGGAAGACCGCCGAAACGTTGTTTCCAAAGGCCATTCAGATACTCGATTGGTATCATGCCATGGAACATATCTGGGCCGTGGGCCGGGCGAAGTTCGGGAACAAAGAAAAGGAATTGTGGGCGTGGGTCACCCGATTGGAAATGAACCTATACAAAGGAAAAGTGCAGGCTGTGATCGACGCGATTCGAATCGTGTCCAGCGAAC
>JANXLS010000018.1 GCA_025355035.1 Planctomycetota bacterium
CGGATGTTGTCAAGAGTGAACCACTGCCGCCGGCGGACACTGAATGGCTGGCACAGGTTTCCTACACCGAACGTTTGAAAGAACCGGTGTCCACGCCAGAGACCGTGATCGAAGATCCCATGCCCGTCCTGCTCGATGATCTCGGTGCCTGGTCCGACTTCTACGGCCAGGAATTCGAGAACCGCGAAGACCTGAAAGAATACCTGTTGCATTTGCGCGAAGAGATCACCGAGCATTTGGCCGAATTCAACACCATGCCGTAATAACCAATCTGGAGGAATACATGTTTCGCAATATCCGCTCGATCGCCGTGATCGGCTGCGGCGGGATCGGCTCGTGGCTGCTCCCGCCGCTTCTGCGCTTTTTGAATTCCGAGCACTTCGCAGGAGAAATCCATCTTTGGGACGGCGATCACTTTTCGTTCGCCAACACCGAGCGTCAGGAATTCGATCCCGGCGCGCTTGGCCTGCCCAAGGCCGAAGTGTTGGTCGAGCATTTCAAACTGCTCTTCCCGACTCTCCGGCTTCGGGAACACACCGTTTACGTGACCGGCAAGAATGTTCACGAAGCCGTCAATGATTCCGCGTTGATCGTCAGTTGCGTGGACAACCATCCTGCCCGCGCTTTGATTGAACGCCGTGCCGTTCAATTACGCGACTGCAGCGTTTTGTCGGCGGGCAACGACCGCTATGACGGCAATGTCCATGTGCTGCTCCGCGCCGCCGGCAAAACTCTGACGGTTCCGAACGTCGAACGTCATCCGGAAATTGCAACGGCACGCGGCGGCGACCGCGCCACGCTCGGCTGCGAAGACCTCGTGGCTCAGGGCGAAACGCAGTTGCTGGTCACTAACTTTCTCGCCGCCGCCACTCTGCTTGCCACATTCCACATGCTGTGGAACTACGACCAGCGCACGGGGCGTCGGCGCAAGTCCGGTCTGCCACAGGAAGTGTTTTTCGACGCTGCGTCGTGCGCCATGTCGTTGGTCACGGCGCAGCGGGAATAAGGAGGGCGACGCATGGCTATCCTGATTTTGAGTCCGTCATCGCTCGCCCGACTCTGCGATGCTGAAGCAGAAATCGAAGTTCCGGAGTTGGAAGTCAAAGACTGCCGGGATCACTACGATATGTACGACGGCGACGGCGTGTGGATTCCCAGTTACGCGGGCTTCCTCGAAAAAGTCGTGAGCGAACGCTGTCACATTCCGCACTTCACGTTCGGTGATACGTATTCCATCCGAAATTCGCTATTCGACGAAATCCCTTCGGACCATGTCCGCGCGCTGTTGATCGATTTTACCAATCATTGCTACATGGCCTGGCGCGAATCCGATGTCAGCCTGCCCGACTACGACGAAGTGCGCTCAGACTGTCGCGATTACTGCG
>JANXLS010000021.1 GCA_025355035.1 Planctomycetota bacterium
GATCCTGAATTGGGCGTCAAAGTCACCGCGCCCGCTGGAGCGCTCGTGACGGCGTCCGAATTGAACACGACACCTTCATCGCCAAACGCGACGAGCAAAAGCGGCGTCTCGATTACAACCGTGGATCGCACGGATATTGAAGCTGCGCAAAACACCACGACTGCCGAAACGCTCCGCTCGGTCCCTGGCGTCACCATCGGCCAGACGGGCCGCAAAGGCGGCATCACGAATCTGTTCATCCGTGGCGGCAACAACAACCAAACCGAAGTCCTAGAAGACGGCTTCCGCGTGAATCGCCAAGGCCAGGGTTTCGACTTCGACGCGCAGGATCCAACAGGATTGCAGCGCATCGAAGTTTCGCGCGGAATGGGTTCGGCGCTCTATGGATCTGAAGCGTTGACGGGCGCAATCAACATTCTCACGCAAAAAGGTTACGGCTGTCCGGACCTCACCGTGTCGTCTGCATTTGGCACCAACCACACAGATCGCGAAACTGTTCAGTTGGTCGGGGCATGCGATAAACTTTCTTATAACATTTCGACGACTCATTATCTGCGCGCCGATGCTGCCGAGCCGAACTCGCGCCTCGAAGCTTACAACTACGCCGTACGCCTCGACTACGATTTCAACAAGGATAATTCACTGAAATTCATCGTGCGCGGCAAAGATATGAACCGTGGATTTTACGAAAGCGTCTCGCTTGCCACTCAGGTTGGAACGACCGCCGTTCCCGTTGACATCAACGACTCGCTCAAATCGAAGGACGTTTTGTTGGGGCTCGAATACACCGGCCACATCTGCCCCATCTGGGATACCGATTTCCGCTTGGGCTACTACCGCTCCGAGCACGATTTCAACTTCCCCCAGCCCACCCCGCCACAAAACTTTTTGTTGAACAGTCCGATGTTCGGCGGTCCGCGCAGCGCGGCGTCCTCGGCAATTGAAGAACGTCCTTCCTTCGAATGGCGCAATACCGTCACGACCTTCGATTCGGAATGCGTCCGCAATCTTTTCACCTTTGGCGTGTACGGCGAAACGGAATCGTTTGATCAGAAGGACACCGTCCTGTTCGCCAATGTGGACCGCCACCATTACAACATCTCCGGCTATTTCCAGGACCGCATCGAACTCTTTGATCGCGTGGCTCTTGAAGCGGGTTTCCGCCACGAAGCCAACGGTGAATTCGGAGGGCTGAACACCGGTCGAGGCAATGTCTCGATCAACCTTCACGAAATTTACACCCGCGTCTTTGGCTCCGTCGGAAACGGCTACCGCCCGCCGAGTTTCTTCGAATTGTTTGCTCCACAAATCGGTAATCCGAACCTGAAAGTGGAACGAAACTTCGCTTACGACGCTGGCTTGGAGCACACGTTCTGGTGCGACAAAGTCACCTTCCGCGAAACGTTCTTCCACAACGATTTCAGCGACTTCATTTCACTCAGTTCCGCAGCGCCGTTCCGGAGCACCCAGCAACCGAACGCCAAGACTTACGGCTTTGAATTGGAAGCGCTTTTCAACCCCGTCAAGCAAGTGACTCTGAGCGCCAACTCGACGCTGCTGCACACAGAGGACAGCTTCGGAAACCGACTCATCCGCCGCCCGCCACAGACATACAACGCCAGCCTGGTCCTTCATCCGCTGCTGGGATTCGTCTGCGAACGTTGGAGTGGTCTTGACCTTTTCGCCTCCGTCCTTCACGAATCGGAACGTACTGACTTGGGCCCGGGCGCAACGTTCAAAAGCGGCAACGTCTTCGATGTCGTCAAGGTGCGCAATCCAAATTACACGCGAGCGGACGTCGCGGCCAGTTACCGCTTTTGCGACCATTGGCGCGCGTTTGTTAAAGTGCAGAACGTCAACAACGCTAAGTACCAGGATGTTCTGACGTTCCCGTCGGATCGAGCTACCACGTTGGGCGGGGTTGAATTCAACTGGAAGTTCTAGTTCGACGCACTGTTAAAAATAC
>JANXLS010000070.1 GCA_025355035.1 Planctomycetota bacterium
GATTTGAGAAGGGGCGAAATTTCTCAAATAAAGTTTGGAACGCGTCACGGTTTGTGATGACGAGTATTGATGCGATATGTGGTGCGGGCTTCCAGTCTGCTGCCACTGTGATGCAGGCTGGAAGCCTGCATCACAATGAGGGGGAACGGCTCCTTCGCGCTGAAGACAAGTGGATCCTGTCGCGGTTGAACAGCACGATCAAGGCGCAGACGCAGGCGTTGGATGAGTTTGAATTGAGCAAGGCGACGAACGCGTTGTACGACTTTTTCTGGAACGAATTCTGCGCATGGACGATCGAACTGGCCAAGCCGCGCATGGCTCCGGGCGCGAGCGCGGAAGACAGTCGCGCGGCGTCGGCGGTGTTGCTGCATGTTCTGGATCGGTCGCTGCGGTTGCTGCATCCGTTTTGTCCGTTTGTGAGCGAAGCGCTGTGGGTGGAGTTGAACAAACGCGCGAAACCGGCGGAGCGCAATTTGGGCGCTGAATATAAAGGTAGCGACGCACGTCAGAATGAGGATGTGTTGGCGACGGCGGCGTGGCCGAAGGCGGATGAAGCGCGGATCGATGCGGCATTGGAAGCGCAGTTTGCCAGCCTCTTCGACGCGGTGATTGCCGTGCGCGCGGTGCGGCAGGAGTTGATCGACAATTCGCCGAAGGAGAAAAAGAAGGACGTGTCGGCAGCGCTGTCCGGAAAGCTGAGTGTAGCGTTGCGGATGAGCAGCGCGGACGTGGCGGCGCGATTGAAGGATCAAAGCCACATCATTGAGCGCATGGCGAACACGCTGCCGCCGGAGATTGAGAGTGCCGAACGCGCGGCTCCGCATCCAGCGAGCGCAACGGCGATCAAGGGCGGAACGATTTATGTGTCGCTATCGGACGATTTGGTGGATGTCGAGAAGCTGCGTTTGGCGAAGGAAATCAAAAATATCGAGCAGTATATCCCGAGGATTGAAGGCAAGCTGAGTAACGAAAATTTTGTAAAGAACGCACCGCCAGAAGTGGTGGAAGAAGAACGGGCGCGCTTGAACGAGGCCAAAGAAAAACGGACGAATCTGGTTGCGGCATTAGGCCGATTTGAATCGAAAGAAGCGGTTCCGGAAGTGAAAGCCGTTGCAGTGCAGGCGCCGAAAGAAATACCGGCGGCAGTTGAATCGACAGAGGTGAAGTCTGCAAAGCAGCCTCAAAACAAACCAATGAAGAAGAGGAAAGCATGAAAATTTTGATGGTCCTCGCGAGCGTAATTCTGGCGACGGCGTGTTCATTCGCGCCGGCTTTCGCGGCGGATGTGGCGACGGTGAATCAACCCGTCTTCCTGCTCTGTCCGTCGCACGAGCACTACGGTTCGTGGTCACTTTATCTCAAGGTCGATAAGAACGATCCAAGCAAGGTGCTGGCATTGGGCCTCGAAGAACTCACCAATCGGAACAGCAAGGACGATGGGGGCTACGAAAAGGTGATCGAGGCGCAACGCAACCCGGAAACGGCGCGTCAGAACATCGGAACGCTGGAGGCGGCATCGTTCGGAAGTGGATCGATTCGGGTGGAGAAGAACAATGCGCTGAGCGTGACCTGTACTCCGAAAGGCTCGGACTATGAGTTGATGATCAACATGCGCATCAGCGCAGATGGTCACTTCATCATCGGCGGAACCGAATCGGACAAGCGAAACGTTATTTTGAAGTACAACGCGGTCGAGAAGAAATGGGCGGCGTACGCGACGGTGCTGGCGAACCAAGAAGGGCAGAACGTCGTCGGTGCGCAGCCGCTGTTTCTTTCGGGACTCGCATTCCCGGTGACGGGGACGGGAATTTATCGCATCGTGGCCGGGTTGATGGGCGGTCGCGCGGTGATTGTTTACGATTCCAAGTAGTTCGGTGACGAACCTATCTGGCGTCGTTGGGAACGACGATGGGCGCGGAGTTCGATTCGTTTTGAATGCGTTGTTGCTCTGCCGCGTTGCGTTGTTTTTCGATTTGCGATTGCAGCACGACCGGGCCGCCGTGGGTGGTTCGGACGTCAAGAAAACCGCCAACGTTCAGCGTCGGTTCGAGATTCGGGTCGGAAGTTTTATAATCGACCACGCGCGAAATGATCGAGCGATTTTCGCTGACGGTTTCGGGCCTGTCGGAATGCACCGAATCGGATTGGCAGCCCGCTACGACAATCACGATCGATGCGCAGGCAAGTATGTGGGTCAGTCGAAGGTTCATTATTTTGTCCCGCTGAAGATGGTACATCCACGCGATGAGTATAGCCGCGAGGTGCGGATTGCGGGGTGAAATTAATTCAGCGCGCTTGCGAGGCCATTCGATGGATGTAGACTTCGCGGTCATCAAACATGAGCGAGTATTTTAACCCAACACATATTCCGCCGGTCTTATGGTCGCTGGCCGCGCTGGGATCGATCGGCTTTGGGCTGTCGAAAACGGGCATTCCAGGCGTTGGGATTTTGGGAGTAGCGCTGTTCGCGGTGGTCTTTCAAAAATCACCGGGACTGGCGCTGCCGTTGTTGATCGTCGCGGATTTTGTGGCGGGATTTGCTTACTATCGGCTGGCGGTGTGGCCGAAGATGCTGCGCATGTTTCCGTGGGCGGCGATCGGAATTCTCGCCGGCTTCTGGATGCTGAACGCGATCAATTCGTCCGAGCACAAAGACTCGGCTCCGAAGACGCTGAATCATATCATCGGCTGGATGTTGATCGCGCTTGTTGGGCTGTCTGTGTGGTGGCGCTGGTTGCGAAAGACACCCGCCGATCCAGACGCGCCGGATTCGCACGGGCTGGCGTTTGAGATTGTCGTGGGGGTCATCTCAGGCTTCACGACGATGATTGCGAACGCGGCGGGGCCGATCATGATTCTGTATTTGCTGCGCATGAAGCTGCCGAAGATGCAGTTCATCGGCACGTGCTCGCTTTTTTTTCTGGTACTCAATTGCTTCAAAGTGCCGTTCATGGTTTACAACGGGATGATCACGATGGAGACGATGCGCATTGACCTCCAGTTCATTCCGTTTTCGCTGTTGGGCGCGTTCGTCGGCTGGGCGATCATTAAGTGGATTAATCAGGCGCTTTTCGAGAGTCTGTGTCTGGCGTTTACGGCGATCGCTGCGGTTTATCTTGTGCGATAGCTTGGCACCAGTGTGGGCGAAAGGCGACAGTGTGCTCGAAAATTTGTCGATTTGAATTTTCGAGCAAATTCGGTTTAAAAGCGTTCTCAGGTGCGCTAAAATCGAAATCAGAATTTCAATTCGATTTGGCACTGTTCGTGTTAGGGGAGTTTGATTATCTCCGATCACGGTTTCGTTTCTTGAAAGTGAGGGTTCGCGTTTCATGAGGAATGTTCGCACGTATACCGTAGTTCCCGCGTTGCCCGGGCGTTTGAGCGCGTTGCGCGACATTGCGTTCAATTTGTGGTGGACTTGGACAGGCGAAGCGCGCCAATTGTTCATCGAGATTGACCGCGATCTTTGGGAAACCAGCGGACACAACCCTCTCATTCTGCTGGGGCGCCTCAGCCCTCAAAAATTGAAAGCGCTGTCCGAAGACAGCGGGTTCCTCGCCGCATTGGATCGCGTCAAATTCAGCCTTGACGCGTATATGGCCGCTGAAACGTGGCACAGCCAGCTGATGATCGGCAAGCGCTCACCATCGATCGCGTATTTCAGCGCGGAATTCGGTCTGCATGAATGCCTCCCGATTTACTCGGGCGGTCTTGGGCTGCTCGCTGGCGATCACTTGAAAGCGGCTTCGGCTTTGGGCATTCCGCTGACGGGTGTCGGTTTGTTCTATTACAACGGGTATTTTCGCCAGTATCTGAACCACGATGGATACCAGCAGGAATATCTGTATCCGAACGATTTCTACAACTTGCCGTGTACGCTACAAACGGGAAAAGATGGCAGGCCATTGATGATTTCGGTCGATTTCCCCGGTCGAAAAATATGGGCGCAGATCTGGCTTGTCCAAGTGGGTCGTATCGCGCAGTATCTGCTCGACACGAAGATCGACGCCAACAGCGGTGAAGACAAAGCGATCACGGATCAGTTGTACGGCGGCGATCACGAGCACCGCTTGAAGCAGGAAATTCTGCTGGGCGTCGGTGGTGTTCGCGCGCTCCGGGCGCTCGGACGCGAGCCGGAAGTCGTGCACATGAACGAAGGTCATGCGGCGTTCTCGGCGATCGAGCGCATGCGCATTTTGATTGAGGAAAAAGGCCTGCAGTTCCACGAAGCGTTGGAAGCGTGCATTCCGGGAAATATTTTCACGACGCACACGCCGGTTCCGGCTGGAAACGAAGTGTTTGGCATCGACTTGATGGATCGCTACTTCAGCGACTGGCCCAGCAAACTGCGCATCGACCGGAAGTCGTTCCTCGCGCTGGGGCGCATCAATCCGCACAACGAAAATGAAACGTTTTCGATGACGATTCTCGCGCTTCGGACAGCGGGTGCGGCCAATGGCGTTGCGAAGCTTCACGGCGAAGTTTCGCGCGCAATGTGGTCGAGCGTGTGGCCGGATGTGCCGGTACATGAGGTGCCGATTGGGCACGTTACAAACGGCTGTCACATTCGATCGTATGTTTCGGATCAGTTGGACGAATTGTTTGTGCGTTACTGCGGCCCGCGTTGGTCCCTAGATGCGTGGAACCAAGGCACGAATTGGCGCGGTCCGGATTCGATTCCCGATTCGGAATTGTGGCGTGTTCACGAAAAGCGCCGTTCGCGGTTGGTGACGTGGGCGCGCGAGCGTGTCAAGTCGCAGCTCAAACGCGCCGGAGCGTCACCGCGTTCGGTTGAAGATGCAGAAGAAATCTTCGATCCGGAAGTGCTGACGATTGGTTTTGCTCGTCGCTTCGCCACGTACAAGCGTGGCACGTTGTTGTTCCGAAATCTGGATCGACTTGCGCAGATTCTTTCGGACAAGGATCGCCGCGTACAGATTATTTACGCTGGAAAAGCACATCCAAAGGACAATGCTGGAAAGCAGTTCATCCAGTCAATCTACCAGTTTGCGCGCGATCCGCGTTTCAAGAACCGTATCATCTTCCTTGAAGATTATGACATCACTGTCGCGCGGTATCTTGTGCAGGGGGTTGATGTGTGGCTGAACACGCCGCGTCGACCGATGGAAGCGTCGGGAACGTCGGGCATGAAGGCAGCTGCAAACGGCGCGTTGAATTGTTCGATTCTCGACGGCTGGTGGCCGGAGGGTTTCGACGGTGAAAACGGCTGGGCAATCGGCCGCGGCGAAGACTACACGGACTTGGAATATCAGGACGACGTTGAAAGCCGCGCATTGTATGACCTGTTGGAAAATCATATTGTTCCGTTGTTCTACGAACGACGCAGTGATGGCCTGCCGCGCGAATGGATCCGCCGCATGAAACGGGCGATGATGACCGCCGCGGGTACGTTCAGCACGTTCCGAATGGTGCAGGATTATTTCGAAAAATACTACAGCAAGGCCGGCGAAAGCTGGGTGAAGATCAACGAAGGCAACCTTGACAAGGCTAAGGAATTGTGGCATTGGAAGCTGAATCTCTTCCAGAACTGGGCGCAGATTCGTGTCGAAGAAGAAACTGCCGAGCGAACGGAGCATTTGAATTCCGGCGCATCAATGAAGCTGAGTGTCAAGATGCACCTCGGACCGATTAATCCCGACGACGTCGACGTGCAGGCGTACTACGGACGATTGAACGATCAGGGCGGAATTGTCGAGGGAGCATCGAAGTCGCTCAGTTGTATTTTCCGTGTCGACGGCTCGGACGGGTCTTACCGCTATTCGGGTGAGATTCCGTGCGGAGCGGCGGGACGATTCGGGTATGAAATCCGGGCGCTTCCGAAGAATCCGAACCTGATGTCGCAGTTCATTCCCAGCTTAATTACGTGGGGGTAACGTCGGTTCAAAGTTCAAAGTTCAAAGTTAACGGCGAAGGCAGTCAACTTTGAACTTTGAACGTTTTTTCATTTAATGGCCTTAACGACGGCTGCGCCCATTTCGGAGCAAGTAACGGTCTTCTCGCCTTTGCGGGCGAGATCGGCGGTTCGGAGGCCGGCGATGAGAACGCTTTCGACGGCGTTCTCAATGGCGTCGGATTCTCTCTGCAGCTTGAACGAATATTTTAACATCATCGCGGCGCTCAGAATTGTTGCCAGCGGGTTGGCTTTGCCGGTGCCGGTGATGTCGGGCGCGGAACCGTGCGATGGTTCGTAGAGTCCGACTTGACCGCCGATGCTTGCGGACGGCAGCATGCCCAGCGAACCGGTCAACATCGCTGCTTCGTCACTGAGAATGTCTCCGAACATGTTCGTCGTGACGAGCACATCGAATTGCCTGGGTTCGCGTATCAATTGCATTGCGGCGTTGTCGACGATCTGATGTTCAAAAGCGATGTGCGGGAAATGTTTTGAAACTTCTTCGGCCACATCGTGCCAGAGGCGCGAGCTTTCGAGCACGTTGAATTTATCCACGCTCATCACTTTTTTGCGGCGCAGTTCGGCGAGCTGAAATGCGAGCCGGACGATGCGATCGACTTCGGAGAAGCGGTAGATTTCGGTGTTGACGCCGTAGCGGTCCTTGCCTTCACCGTGCAGCCCGCGTGGTTCCCCGAAGTAGATGCCGCTGATCAATTCGCGGACGATCAGCATGTCGGTGCCTTGAATGACTTCGGGCTTCAGCGTCGAGGCGTCTTTCAGCGCGTCGTACAACTTCACGGGGCGCAGGTTGGCGAAGAGGTCGAGGCCTTTGCGCAGCGCGAGAATGCCGGCTTCGGGGCGCTTTTTGTTTTCGATCTTGTCCCACTTCGGCCCGCCGAACGGTCCCTTCAAAACGGCTTGGGAATTTTGACATGCTTTCAAGGTGTCCGACGGAAGCGGCGAATCGAACGTATCGATGGCAATTCCACCGGCGTGATGGTACTCGTATTCAAACGAATGCCCAAAGACGTCGCCGATGCGGTTCAACACGTTCTGCGCTTCGCCAACGATCTCCGGCCCAATGCCGTCGCCGCGTAAAACAACGATTTTGAATTTCATGCGTCTCCTCTGCTTATTAAATAATAAAACGAAGATGGAGTATAATCGGGTGGCTTGGAATTCCGAGTTTGGATTGCAATTTGACAGTGCAATTGTTTACAATGACGAAGTCGTGCGATTCGTTCTCATATTTTTGCAA
>JANXLS010000083.1 GCA_025355035.1 Planctomycetota bacterium
GCGAAATCGAAACTGGAAGGCGAAGGATGTTCGATTCTCGACGTGCTGGCTGAAGCGGTAAAGTTGTTCCCGTCACGCGCTGAAGCGAAGCGCGCAATTCCGGCCGGCAGCGCGAATTTGAATAACGTCAAGGTCACGGACATGGGGCGCAAGGTGACGGCGAACGATCTTCTGCATGGAAAATATCTGGTGCTGCGGAAGGGGAAGAAAGACTATCATTTATTGCGAGTGGAATAGCCCGCCCTTCCCCTCTCCTGATGGGAGCGGGCCGACGCATGTACTCATGCGCGGGGTGAGGGGAGAGCGTGCGAATTTAGCCGTGCGCGTGTCTAGACGAGCACCGATGATCGCAGATGTTTTTATCTGCGTCCATCCGCGTCCATCCGCGTTATCAGCGCATCTCCGTTTAATTCTTATTTCCCCGCGACGATGTGGTTGCGTTGAAGGCCGGGGAATTCTTCGCCTGTGTTGACGAAGCGTTCGTGTTCGAAATTGTACTGTCGATCGTAGAGCGTTCGATAGCGCCCGTTGGCTTCGATCAATTGATCGTGTGAACCGCGTTCGACAATGATGCCGTCTTCGAGGACGAGGATCTGGTCGGCGGAGCGGATGGTCGACAGGCGATGCGCGATCACGAAAGTCGTGCGGCCCGCGCGCAATTTTTTCAAGCCGTCCTGGATCAACGCTTCGCTTTCGCTGTCGAGGCTTGACGTGGCTTCGTCGAGGATCAAGATGCGCGGCGATGCCAATAACGCTCGTGCGATCGCAATGCGCTGGCGTTGGCCGCCGGAGAGTTTTACGCCACGTTCGCCGACAATGGTGTCGTAGCCTTTCTCGAATCCCAGCACAAATTCTTCGCAATTGGCCAGTCGCGCGGCCGCTCGGATTTCGTCGTCGCTGGCTCCGGGTTTGGAGAACGCGATGTTCTGCGAAACGGTGCCGTCGAACAGAAAATTGTCCTGCAGCACGACGCCGATGTGCGAGCGGTAGTCCCGCAGTTTGAGGCTGGCGAGGTCGTGGCCATCGACGCTGACGATTCCGGATTGCGGGCGATTGAAGGCCATCACGAGGCTGACGAGGGTGCTTTTCCCGGAACCGCTGCTGCCGACGAGAGCGGTCGTAGTTCCCGCGGGCGCGTGAAGCGAAATGTGTTTTAAAACAGGCTTTCCGGCGACGTATTCGAACATGACGTTATCGAAGCGGATGTCGCCGGAAAGTTCTTTGCAGGCTGCGCGTTTTTCGTCGCCGGCGTCTTCGGTGATCATGTTGCGCAGATCGCGGATGCGGTCGAGACCGGCGAAGGCTTCGGTGATTTGCGTGCCGATCGCTGCGATTTGAACAACGGGCGCGGTGACGAGGCCGACGAAGATCAGGTACATCACGAAATCGCCGGAGGTCATTTCGCCGCGCGCGATGGCTTTGCCGCCTACGACAATCATCAACATGCCGATGGCTCCGACGATCAGCGTGGAGATGGCCATGTTCAAGGATATGCCGGTCATGGTGCTGGAAACGTTCTTGAAGATGCGGTCGGTGCCGTCTTTGAAGACGCCGCGTTCGCGGTCTTCGGCAACGTAGGCTTTGACGTTGCGGATGCCGCCGATGGATTCGGTGAGGCGTCCGGCGACTTCGGCGTTGATCTTGCCGCGTTCGCGGAAAAGCGGCCGGAGTTTTGTGAAGGCGAACGACATGCAGGCTCCGAAAATGACGAGCATCACGAGGATGATCGTTGTCAGCCACCAATTCAAATAGAAGAGCACTGACAATCCGAGCACGGCGCTGACGACGCCGCCGATGAGTTGGACGATCCCCGTGCCGATCAGATTTCGCACGCCTTCAGCGTCGGTCATGATGCGCGAGACGAGGTTGCCGGATGTTGTGGAATCGAAGAAGCGCACGGGGAGATTCAACACGTGCGAATGAACGTCGCGGCGTAGATCATTGATCGCGCGTTGGGCGGCAACGCCGAGAACCTGCGAGAGCGAATACGAGGTGAGCGCTTGGATAATCGTGGCTCCGCCGCCTGCGAGCGCGAGGGTCATGATCAGATCTTCGCGGTGATTCTTGACAACTTCGTCGAGCAGGTATTTGGGCGTTATCGGAAGGATCAGACCGGAGAGTCGGTTGACTATCATCACGGCCATGCCGAGCATGAGTCGGTAACGGTGAGCAATAAAAAGTTCACGGGATTCGCGCCAAGCGGCGTTGAACGAGATCTTGGGTTTGACGGGAGGCGTGGGGTTGGCCATGAGATCCTTAATAGTGGAGTGCGAAAGAGGCACAACGTCACAACGATTTTATCGCGTCGGAATCGACAATCTAACGACAATTCAAAACGGCGTTCCTGTTGCGTCGGTGTCGAAATAAATTAGAATTCATTCCGGTGGTTTCAATTCCTCTGCGAGGGACTTTTTCATGTGCAATCGACTCGTCCACATTTCACAATCGGTTATGGCCATTGGCCTGCTTGCCGTGTTTTTTCTTGCGAGTGGACTGAACGCGTCTCATGCGAGCGAGTTGGATGATCGCGCAGCGGCGCTGGCTACTCGCGCGACGGAGTTGGACGCTGCGAAGAAGCGCCAGATCACAAAGTACGAAACGGCAATTTCGGATTACAACGCCGCGACAAATCTCGAACCGCTCTTCCCAACGCTGGAAGCTGCGTTCCGGAAAGATTTGATGGAAAAGTACAATTCGGATCGATTCGACGACGCCAAATTCACGGCATACTTCACGCCGGATTATCTCACCAATTTCAACGCGCAGTTGAAGCGCCGACAGAATGCAATGGCGGCGTACAACAAGATTTTGCTCGACGCGGATACGACGTTACGTGAGTCGGGGAAGAAATTGGCGCAGGAGATCGACGATACGAACATCGAATTGGTGAAAGCGGGCAAAGCGAAGATTGGGGCTCCGGCCGATACGACGACGACGAATGCAAATCTCGATGCTCTGCGCGCGCAAATGACGCAATTGCCGGAACGGCTTGTGACGCTCGAGGACGTCCGGGCGAGGATCGGTATTAAAGGAGTCAGGACCGCGAGCGCTCCGCCGGTTCAACAGGTTGCGCCGCCCGTTCAGCCGGCGCCCATTGTTCCTGCTACGCCGATTCCTGTTGCACCGGCCATAACGGGGGTGGATGCGTTTGGCGTCTGGGTGCGCGGGGACGGGAAAGTAACGTGGCGCTTTGATAACGGCGGGGTCATGACGGTGCGCTTGAACGATAAAAAAGCCACACACGGGGCGTGGGTGTTTGACGATAAAACGGGAACGCTGACGGTCACGCATGAAGGCGCGTCGCAGAGTTTCAAACTGTTTCGCGAGCAGGGGCGAATGTTCATGGAAGGCGGAGCGGGGCCAGGGGCGACGGTGCGATTCAACAAGTCGTTGCGAGCTCCGCAGTGATTCGAATTTGGAGATTTGTGTTTGGAGGTTGGATTTTGGAATGTACGGCGCGTCGCGCCTTAAACCACCCAATTCCAAACGAATTCGGACGGGCTGGCTGCCCGTTCTACTTTATATAGGGGAGGGTTTGCTTTGAAATACGTTCGTGTGTTGGCTGTGGCGCTGGCGTTTGCGTGTTGGGCCGGGATAGCGGCGGATGCGCCGGTTCGTGTCTTTAAAACGATCACGCAGGAAGCGGCGGAGATTGTCGTCAAGGCTGCGCGCGAAGCAGCGGAAAAGTTGGAAAGTCCGATCTACAAGCCGGCGAAGACGAAGATGCATATTCACGTCATGGGCCGCGAAGGCACGTTGATGGCAGCGACGCAGGCGGTTGGCGCGTGGCCGGGAAGCGATGATATTGCGTCGCGAAAAGCGCGAACGTCTCTGGGCTTCGGATTTCCTTCACGCGCGATCGGCGAGTTGTCGCGCGCGGAGATGGCGGCGAAAGGGCCGCTCTATGGCATCGAACATTCCAACGGCGGACTGATCACGTTCCCGGGCGGCATTCCGCTGATCGACACGGAAGGCAATATGTGCGGCGCGATCGGCGTCAGCGGCGACACGGTTGACGCAGACGAAAAAGTGGCGCTCGCCGGCGCCGAGGCGCTCAAAGGGTTGCGGAATGCTACGGTTGAATTGCCGGGACTTGCGGAATCGGCGGCTGTGGCGATCGCCGCGGCCGCTCGCACGAAGGCTGAAGCGACGGACAGCGGTTTGTTGAAGGACAAGGACGGCAAGTTCAAGAAGGCACGCATGTTCATCCGTGTGATCGGCGTCGACGGTTCGGTGCTGGGAGCGTGCGGAGCTGAAGACGCGTGGAAGGGCAGCGACGACATCGCTCAGCGCAAGGCCAGGACGGCGATGCTGTTCAAGCTGCCGACGCGCGTGATCGGGGAATTGTCGCGGCCGGAGTTGGGCGCGAAGGGACCTTTGTATGGGATCGAAATCTCAAATGGCAATCTGATCACGTTCCCGGGCGGTCTGCCGTTGATGGATGAAAAAGGTAACTGCGTTGGTGCAATCGGCGTCAGCGGCGACACGGTCGACGTGGACGAAGATGTCGCGAAGGCCGGCGTCGAAGCATTCAAAGCGATGTTGAAGAAATAAGGGAGTCTGAAATTAAGAGTTTGGAGAGGGGCGTTTGGGAGTCGATATGACTCCCAAACTCTCCATTCCAAACTCCAGATTAAATGATGCGAGAATTCACGCTGCCGTCAGAGCTTGCTGCCTGGATCAAGGCGAACATGAAGGACGCACCGGATCTGCGGCGCGTGCGGATTGTTTGCGGGCCAACGATTCCGTTCGATTGGTTGCCGGGAAATCGCGCGCAGTATGTTGGGATTACGTTGTGGGATCGGATCTGGCTGCGCGAGCCGTTTGAATTGATGGGTCAAGCGGCGTACGAATTGTTGTTTCACGAACTGGTTCACGCCAGGCAGTTTCAACGCCACCCGATCCGATTTCCAATTTCGTATCTTTTGAATCTACGGGTGAAGGGGTATTGGGATCATCCCGCCGAGATTGAAGCACGGACGATTGCAGCGAAGTTGCAGGGAATGTATTTTGAATGACATGAACGGCGACTGAAAAGTCGCCGTTTCTCTTTTGTTGGCGATTATTGCCCGGTGCAGCGAGGCGCCTCGACGGTAATGGTTCCGTTAACGTCAAGGACGAAGTTTCCGGTGTGCGACATTTTGATATTGGCAGGGTATTTCGTTGGGGTGCCGTTGTAATAAAAGTCCAATGAGTTCTCGTCGATTTTGATTTGGAAATGATTCTTGGCATTCGATTCGTTGATAGACGTGGTGATGAGGTGGGTAATGCCGAATCCGCCGCCAAATCCGCCACCCGGACCGCCGCCTTTTTTGCCTTTTCCGAAGCGTTCGCCGTAGCCATAGTTCTTGAAATCCTTGCCGCGATAGAACGTGCCGTAGCCGGTCATGTCGCTTTCGGACGGGCCGTCGCCGCCTTCTTTTCCCCCGCCCTGCCCGCCGCCGAAGCCGCCGAAACCACTGCTTGCATTTTTCGGATCGGAACGGACCATGGCTTTGACGGTACCGTCGCCGCCTTTCACGACCCAGAAATCGATCACCCCGTTGATCTTCGGGGCTTCGAGTTTCGCGTCGGTGGCTTCGTAAACGCCCGGGCCTTTTTTCACCCACATGCCAACGACCGACGTCCAGCCGAGCGCCTTCAATTCCTTTTCGACTTCGGGTGCGGTGACGCCTTCCTGTTTCGGATTTTCGGCGACACGGCGCTTTTTTAGGGGGCCGCCATTGTCGTTCGGCGGCGCCTTGGGTTCGTTCATTTTGGCTGCCGCAGCGACTTCTTTTTTCTTGGCGGCTTGAGCCACGGCGTAAAATTTGGGCAATTTTTCAGGGGCAACGGCGTTCGTCAATTGGAGGTCGTTGATCCGATCCAGTGCGGTGGATTCGGTCACGGCATCGTTGATTTTCTTGACAATTTTGTCGAGGTCCGTGGCATAGTCTTCGAGCGCCACCGTCAGCTTGGCCGCTGTGGGATTCAACGCTCGCGCTCGCTTGTCGGCTTCGGCGCGTTTCAATGCGTTGGCTGGTTTGGCTTCCTGCGCGTAGGCTTGAGCGGCGTGCTGGAACAGGTCTCCAGCGCTTGACGCGTCGCCTTCTTTGTCGACGATCTTCGCCAATTCAAAGAGCGCGTCGGGGCAGGTGTCGTCGCGCGAAAGGGCCTTCATAAAGAGGTCCTTCGCTTGTGCGACGTTGCCCTTCGCTGCGTTGGCGATGCCCGCGGCGGTGAGGCCTTCGGCTAGTCCGAGCTCGGCGGCGCGTAAAGACGAATGTCCTGGAAATAAGGCGAACAACAGAGCGAGCGTCGTAATTGCTTTCATGGTCAACTCCAATTTTAGTGCGCGAAATGGATCATCTTCATGCAAACGAATTGCAGCGTTGCGGCTTCTTTTGAGTTCTCAGTGATGTCGTCATCGCGGATGTTTTCAGATTCAATCCGTGCATAGATGCGCTGAGCGTGGATGAAGTGTTCGAGTGCTTTCGTCAGATTTTCCTGCGTTGCATCCGCTCCGGGCGAGGCTTTTTCGAAGGCCGCTTTGCCACCTTTGTGCGCCTCGCTGAACGACGGCACCAACGCCTCTTTCGTGAGTTTGGCCGTTTCAGCGGCGGCTGCTTTTTCGATGGCGTCGATGTCGATGACATTCTTGGCCGCAGTCTTCGCGTTTTGCTCGGTGATGAGTTTGGCGAGCGCGAAAATGTCGTCTTTTTTAAGTGTGCTCAGATCGCATTCAACGGCGGCTGTAGCTTCTTTGCTGAAATCAGATTCAGCGTATTTTTGAGCGATGGATTTGGCGAGTTCAGCGGCTTCGGCCTTTTGCCCGCAGCCAATTTTGTACCACGTTTCGGCGAGCATCGCGGCGGCGATCTTGGCGCGCAGCGGGCTGACATGCTCCTTCAAGTACTTCGTTGCTTTCTCAAGACCTTCTTTGGCTTTCGCGTTGTCGGGTTGCAACACGATCAGTGCGGCGAACGATTGCTTCGCGGTTTCGATGCGACCGGATTCGAGCGCTTCTGCTCCTATTTTTTGCAATTTGTCAGCGAGCTTTGAATCGAGCGCGTCGATTTCGACCAACCCGGCACCGATGCGCTTGGCGGCCAAGCCCGCTTTCGTGGCCAACGCGTTATCTTTTTCTTTGGTTGCTTGCGCGACGGCGTTTTGATATTCCTTGAACGCGTCGTGCGCCTTGCCGGTTTTTTCCAGGCACAAACCCACGTAAAAGTGCGCGAGCGGGCAGGTGTCGTCGGAGCGCAACGAGAGCTTGCACAATTCCTCGATCGCTTTGTAATCCCCGGCGGCGGCCAACGGGGGGACACCCGCGAGCATGGCGTCGGCCGTTGTCCGGTCGGCGGCGAGTGCGGCACAGGCAAGGCTGCATACGAGAAGTGCGAGGCCCAGTCGAATCGTCGTCATAAATCGTCAAACTTCCATTGGCATTCTGAATACGCAGCGAGCTGCTAGCAGGCGCGCGTTTTAATAACGGCGCGCCCGCATCATTTGACTACTCCGAAAACAAGTGAACAGTCGGATATTCTACTGTTGCGCGGCGATGCACGCTTCTTCCAAATTATTTCAAATTTGTCATAATTGCTCCGCGCATAGTCAATGAGACCGTTTTCGTTTAAAGTCCCTGTTGTCGTTACCGTCCTGTTTCTCTCTCTAAATCTGTGCGCGAGTCCATACCGTTTAGGCAACGCGCGCAATCGGAAATTTCATGAACCTCTTCAACTCGACTCTCGACATCTATGACATCCAAACCAAATCCACGGGCCCGACGGGAGCGCTGCCCTTGACGCCGGAGATGTTAAAAACGTGGACGTCGGGCGATCTGTTTGGGCTCTCACAGAATGCCGGGATGGGGTGGGATCCGGCGACGGTGGCACTCGAGCCGTTTTTGATTCTCAGCACGCAGGGCGGTCTGCGCGCCGACGATGGATCGCCGATCGCGCTGGGGTATCACACGGGGCATTGGGAAGTCGGACTGCTCGTCAAGGAAGCGGCGAACGAATTGAAGCGACTGGGCGCGGTGCCGTTTGCCGGAGCGGTCTCCGATCCGTGCGATGGCCGGACGCAAGGAACGCCGGGCATGATGGACAGCCTGCCGTATCGCAACGATGCGGCGATTGTGTTTCGACGCCTCATCCGCTCGCTGCCCCGGCGCAAAGGCGTTATTGGTGTCGCGACGTGCGACAAAGGCCTCCCGGCGATGATGCTCGCGCTGGCCGGCGCGCGCGATTTGCCGAGCGTGATTGTGCCCGGCGGCGTGACTCTGCCACCGATCGATGGCGAAGACGCCGGGAAGATTCAGAGCATCGGCGCCCGCTACACGCACGGATCGATTACGCTTGAACACGCCGCAGAACAAGGCTGCCGCAGTTGCGCGACGGCGGGGGGCGGGTGTCAGTTTCTCGGGACAGCGGCGACCGCTCAAGTCGTCGCCGAAGCCCTCGGAATGGCGCCCCCGCATTCTGCTCTGGCTCCGTCCGGGCAGCCCGTTTGGCTGGACATCGCTCGGCGCGCAGCAAATTATGTGGCGATGCTGGCCTCAAAAAACTACGCGTCAAAAGATATCGTGACAGACGCATCCATTCGCAACGCGATGACAGTTCACGCGGCGTTTGGCGGTTCGACAAATTTATTACTGCACATCCCGGCAATCGCATTTGCGGCGGGATTGAAGCGTCCGACGGTGGACGACTGGCGCTCGGTGAACGCGAAAGTCCCGCGCCTCGTCAGCGTGCTGCCCAACGGTCCGGTCGATCATGCGACGGTCCGTGTCTTCCTTGCCGGCGGCGTACCGGAAGTCATGCTGCATCTGCGCAATTTGAATCTGCTCGATGAAAGCGTTTTGACAGTCACCGGCGAAACGCTCGGCCATGTTTTGGACGAATGGAAAATCTCCGATCGCCGAACGCGAATGCGTGCGAAATTAAAGGAACTCGACGGCGTCGATCCCGACGACGTGATCCTGAATCCCACCCGATCACGCGAACGCGGACTAACGAGCACCGTCACGTTCCCGAAAGGCAATCTCGCGCCCGAAGGCTCAGTCATCAAAAGCACGTCGATCGATCCGAACGTCGTCGATGCTGACGGCGTCTATCGCAAGACCGGCCCCGCGCGCGTCTTCACGCGCGAACGCGATGCCGTGGCGGCGATCAAAGGCCAATTCGGCGACCCGATCAAAGCGGGCGACGTCATGGTCCTGATCGGTCGCGGCCCCATGGGTGCTGGCATGGAAGAGATTTATCAAATCACGTCCGCGCTGAAATTCCTGCCGTTCGGCAAACACGTCGCGGTGCTGACCGACGCGCGTTTTTCAGGCGTATCCACTGGCGCGTGCATCGGCCACGTCGGACCGGAAGCGCTCGCGGGCGGACCCATCGGGAAGCTGCGCGACGGCGACATGATCGAAATCTGTGTGGACCGCATTCAGCTCGAAGGCTCGATCAATTTTTTGGGAAGCGCCGGCCAACGCATCGATCCCAGCGAAGGCGCAACGATTCTCGCATCACGCGACCCGCATCCCGACCTCTCGCCCGACCCCGGGCTGCCCGACGACACGCGCCTCTGGGCCGCGCTTCAAGCCGTCGGCGGTGGAACCTGGGGCGGATGCGTTTACGATGTCGATGCGATTGTCGGCGCGCTCGCGCCCATGGTTAAAAAAATTCAAAGTTCAAAGTTAAGCGATCAAGCGTAAGCTTTCGCTTGACCCTTTTTGGGAGCGCCCCAATTCAAACAGCAAAAGGCGAGATCGTTCGTCGTCTTGCAGTCAAGATTCTTCCTGTCATACTTTGAATGACAGAAACTAACGTTGAACCTCGAACTTTGAACCTTGAACCCAAATCATGCCCAACGAAACGATGCTGGCCTCCGCTCTCACCCTCCTGATCGTCGAAGACGATCAAGCCATGCGACAGATGTGTATTTCTCTTTTTGAGCGCGAAGGCTACACCGCCGAAGGCGCTTCGTCTGTCGCTGAAGCGTATGAGCGCGTCGCCAATCCTCGCGAAAGAGCTCCGATTGATTTGGTGCTGAGCGATGTGAAGCTCGCTCGCGACGGAGTCGAAAACGGCATCGAATTACTGCGCAAAATCAAAGCCGTCAACCCGGACTTGCCGATGCTGTTGATGACCGGTTACGCGACCGTTCACGATGCCGTCGAAGCGATGAAGATCGGCGCCGCGGATTACGTCACCAAACCGTTCGAGCGCGCGGAACTCATTAATAAAGTTGCGGCGCAATTAAAAGTGCGCGCGCTGGAGACACAGGTCAAAACGCTGCGCGAGGCGCTCGAAGACAAATTCGGAATCAAAGGCTTCATCGGCGCGAGCGCCGGCATGCGCGCCGTCTGCGAGCGGATTGAAGCGGCCGGACGATCGATGGCGACTGTCCTGATCACCGGCGAAAGCGGCACTGGCAAGGAACTCGTTGCGCGCGCGATCCATCACAAAAGCGTTCGCAGTG
>JANXLS010000098.1 GCA_025355035.1 Planctomycetota bacterium
ATCGCGCAGTTCTTCGCCAGAATCGTAATCCCGCGCTCACGTTCAAGATCGTTCGAATCCATCACGCAATCCGTCATTTCTTGATTCTGACGGAACGTTCCGGCTTGGCGGAGCAGATGGTCAACCAACGTGCTCTTGCCATGATCGACGTGCGCAATGATGGCGATGTTGCGAATCTTGCGATCGAGATTTTGTACTGCGGATTTTGGGTCGGACATGGATGGCAACTACGGTCGAAGGCTGAATGTTGAAGGTTTCAGGTTTTTTGAACCCTGAGCCTTGAACTTTGAACTTTGAACCGCTTCCTTATAAAAGAGTTCCTGAACTTCAGACAACAAAAAGAGGGACGCTCACACGGAGGCCCCTCTCCCAAGGAGTATTACTGTAAACGAGAAAGTTTGAAAATCCAGTCGAATCTTTCAACTCCGGTATCAAGAGTTTGCAAAGTAATGTCGATTGATATTAACGCAAGCATGCAAAGAACTAAAGGGGAGGGATGGATGCGGGAGTGAGCGTGTCGCCAAAAACGACACCGTTCCTCCCGTATCCAGGGTTTTTCCAACCCTCTTTGTGTTTGTGTGCACTGAACCTGCCGCCGTTCCCATGCTCATAACTCGCCATCAATCCTAGATTTGCACGTACTTTGCACTCCTCATAATAAGCGAAGGGGTGTTTCTTATTGATCAAAACTCTAACATGGACTAGACTCGTTCCCTTCACATTTCATGGAGTCTCTGCACATGCGCGCAGTCTCGATACTTCTTTTGATCGGTTTCAGTTTAATAACTTCTTCCATCTATGCGGAAGACGCCGGCGCTCTGCGCGAGCGCGGGATTGCGGCTTTGAAGGAATCGCAGAACAATCCGCGTGCAATTGTCGAGGCGGCGCGGTGTTTTGCGAAGGCTGCGGAAATGTTCCTTGCGGCCAACGATGAAGAAAAAGCCGTCGAGATGAATTCTTTCCTTTATTGGTGCAAGAAGAAGATGACCCTGGAGGACATGGACGCGTTCATCAAGGGCGGCGATGCGAAGGTGGCCGAGAAGATCAACGCCGTCGAGAAGTCCGCGCCGAAAGCAGATGAATCGCAGAAATGGTTCGATCGCGCGGAGAAATTTGCCAAAAACAATCCTAACGAACATTTGTTGATTGCGATTCGGTTTTACGAAGTCGCGGATCGGTTCAAGGGGAGCGACGCCAGTTTCAAGGCCCAGGATCGCAGTCTGAAAGAACAGCTCCAGGACAAAGCAACGCCCGCCCGAGTCGTCGCTCCGGCTGTAGCTGCCGCTTCCAGCGTTCCGGCCCCGAACGTTGCGGTCGCTCCGAAAGACGGCGCGGAGAAGGCTGCGATTCCGAGTGCGGATGAGATTAAAGCAGCGGACAAGCTCATCCAGTATCTGTTTCGGGCCGAATACGTGAGGACGGATGCGCCCAGCCGGGTGTTGCTGAGCGCGAAGCTGCTTGTTCAGGCGGACGAAAATAAGAGCGACATGGCATCGGTTTACGTGTTGCTGACTCAGGCGCGCGAATTGGCTGTGTTGGCTAACGATGCCGCAGCGTCAATGCAGGCGCAAGCTCGATTCCGCGCGGCGTTCAAGCAGGATTTCACGGCGGTGATGACCGATCTGCGAAAACTCGAATCGTCGATCAAGCCGCGCGAATCGGGCGCGGCGATGGCGGCAGTGTACGCTCAGGCCGCAGACGAAGCAGTCGCTTCCGAGATGTACGATCAAGCCGTGCGCTTCAATTCGCGCGCGGAGGATTTGCTTCCGATGATCAAGGACCCGGAGCTGAAAGTGCGGCTCATGAAGGAAATTCCGCGCGTGCTGGCGATCAAGGTTCAAAGCGCAGCCGCGACTGAAGCACAAAAAACGCTCGCCAAAAACGCCGCTGATCCTGGCGCGAGAGACTCGATAG
>JANXLS010000171.1 GCA_025355035.1 Planctomycetota bacterium
CCCGCGCCACAAATCGCATCAATACTCGTCATCACAAACCGCGACGCGTTCCAAACCTTGTTCGAGAAATTTCGACCCTTCTCAAATCGCGGACTGTCCAACGGCCCCATCGGCGGTGCCGGTTCCGGCAGCGGCTTTTCGTTCGGCACCGGCTGCTGAAATTCTTTTTTGCATTTCTTGCAGGCCATCGTCGGCACCGTGCGCTTGCGCGGCAGTTCCTGTGATTCATCGCAGAAGGGACACACGATCTGCACCGGGAATTTCAAATCCTGTCCGCCCGTGCTCATGTCCAGCAGCGTGTAACGCATCGCGTCCGCGCCATAGCGGTTGATGATGTCCAGCGGATCGATGCCGTTGCCCTTGCTCTTCGACATGACCTGCCCGTCGCCATCGAGCACCGTGCCGTGAATCATCACGTCGCGGAATGGTTCTTTGCCCAGCAACTTTTCGCCCATCATCACCATGCGCGCCACCCAAAAATAGATGATGCCGCGCGACGTCACGAGCGTGTTTGTCGGATAAAAATAATCGAGCTCCGGAGTCTTCTCCGGCCAGCCCAGCGTGCTGAACGGCCACAGCGCGCTGGAGAACCACGTGTCGAGCACGTCGGATTCTTGGATGAGGTGCCGACCCATGTAGCGATAGCTTTTGCTGGGATCCTCGATCGCCACAATCGGCTTCGCGTGTTCGCCAATCACGTAACGAATCCGCCGACCGTTCACTTCAGCGTCGTACGGTTCGTTCGCTCCCGCGTCGATCGTCGTGATGTGCGCTTTGTTTTCTTCCAGGTCGTACCACACCGGCAGTCGGTGACCCCACCATACCTGCCGCGACACCGGCCAATCGCGCACGTCATCAAACCACTTCAGATAGACTTTCTCCCAACGTTCCGGATGGAATTTCACGCGCCCTTCGGCAGTGGCTTTCACCGCCAGCTCGCTGAGCGGCTTCATCTTCACGAACCACTGCGGCGTCAGATACGGCTCCACAATGGTGTGGCAGCGATAGCAGTGCTTCACCTTCTGCGGATGATCTTTGATCTCGCCGACGAGGTCGAGCGCCTTCAAATCCTCGATGATTTTTTCGCGCGCTTTAAAGCGATCGAGCCCGCGATACGCCGACGGCGCGTTTTCATTTATCGCGCCGCTCTCAGTCAGAATATTAATCGCGGCAAGATTGTGACGCTGTCCGATCAGATAATCGACCTGATCGTGCGCGGGCGTCACCTTCAGACAGCCGGTACCAAAACCGAGCTCGAGCGCATTGTCCGCCACAATCGGAATTTTGCGACCCACCAGCGGCAGCACCAGCGTCTTTCCAACGAACTGCGTGTAGCGTTCGTCGTCCGGATGCACCGCGACGCCTGTATCGCCGAGCATCGTCTCGGGGCGCGTCGTCGCCACCGTTACGAAACCGGAACCGTCTTCAAAGGGGTAACGCAACTCGTAAATCTTGCCCTTCACATCTTCGGCTTCTGCTTCGTCGTCGCTCAATGTAGTACGGCAACGCGGGCACCAATTCACGAGATATTTCTTGCCGCGGTACATCAACCCGTCTTCATACAACTTCACGAAAGCGTGGCGCACCGCCTTGGACAGACCTTCGTCCATCGTGAAACGCGTTCGCGGCCAGTCGCAGGAAGCACCGAGTTTGCGGAGCTGCTTGAGGATCGTCCCGCCGGATTCTTCCTTCCACTCCCAAACGCGGCGAATCAATTCCGTGCGGCCAATTTCGTAGCGCGTTTTCTTTTCTGTTTTGGCGATCTGTTTTTCGACAACGTTCTGCGTCGCAATGCCAGCGTGATCCGTCCCGGGCATCCACAACGTCTCGCAGCCGGTCATGCGGCGATAGCGGATCAATGCGTCCTGAATCGAGTTGTTCAACGCATGGCCGACATGCAAAACACCGGTGACGTTCGGCGGCGGAATCATGACGCAGTACGGCGTCTTCGCATTCGTTCCGGCGGTTGGAACCTCGGCGTGGAAAACGCCCGTGCGTTCCCAGTCCGCGTAGATGCGGTCTTCAAACTGCTTGGGGTCGTACTGACTGGGGAACGCATCGGCAGCGCTCTCTGCATCCGTCTTTTTCGATTCGATTTCGTCTGACATGTCGCTTTAGTCCATCCTTTTTTGAAGTTAAATAGTTTAGCGAGTAAGTTGAATTCTAAAATTCGAAATTTGAAGAAAACGCGCGCAATCAATTTTACATTCAAGGAACTGGTTCAAGAGTAAACGCTCCGCTATCATACAGTCACTATTTAAACGACGTTGAACGCTTCCACGACTCGAAAGCGGAATTCATGATTCGACCCACGACGATTGCAGCGTTTGTGCTTTCTCTCGCCATCGCGCACGGTGCCCGCAGCGAAACTGTCGGCCAACCTTGGATCGGCGAACCCGGCATCACCGAAACCGTGGCGCAAATCAAAGCGCGCCAAACCGCGTCGCCCCGATTGGAACACACGCCCAATCGCCACCGCCACCCGCGCAACACGCAGTCGCCCACGGCAAATTCGTCTGTTCAAAGTCCGCTTGCGGTAACGAATCGCGACGCAACGGTTGCTCCCCGATCCGCGCCGCTGATGGGTACGAGCTTTCTCGCGATCACACGCACCGACTCCGGATCCCTTCCGCCAGACTCGATGGGGGCCGTCGGTCCCACACAAATATTCGTATGCCTCAATGGTCGCTTCCGCCTCTTCGACCGGCTGGGAAACACCGTCTCCACGCTCGACGTCGATTCCGACGTCTTCTTCGCGTCCGTACGCAATAACGCGCTGACCAGCGATCCGCACGTTTGCTTCGATCGGATCTCCAATCGATGGTTCATGTCGATGATCACCGAAGCGGCTGTCAACCGCGTGCTGCTGGCGGTCAGTTCCGGGCCGACCATCACCGATACGTCCAGTTTCACGTTTTTCCAGTTCCAACACGATTTCAACACCGCCACGGGCGATCCCGATCACGGCAGTTTCGCGGATTACGACACACTCGGCGTGGACGCTCAAGCCCTTTACGTCGGCGTCTCTGTCTTCACCTCCCTCACCGGCGTGAAGAGCGGTGCGACAGGTTTCGTGATCAACAAACAAGCGCTGATCGCGGGCACTTTGAACGTCACCCCCTTTCGCCGAATGTCCTCCGCAGGCAACCCCGGCATCTACACGCCCAACGGCGTCGGCAATGACGACCCCAACGCGACCGAAGGCTACTTCATTGGCCCGGACAACGTCGCGAAGGACAAGCTCGTCGTCATGCGTGTCTCCAGCCCAGGCGGAACGCCGATCCTTTCCGGACCGCTCAACATCACCGTTCCCGACACGGGCAGCGGTTCGCTCGGCGGCGTTCCAGCGCTCGGAAGTACCCGACCAATCGACGACAACGACAACCGTCTCTTCCAATCCGCGATGCGCAACGGCAGTTTGTACACCGCGCAGAATCTCGAAGTCGATGCGTCGGGCATTGCCAAAAGCGGCGGCGGCCGCGACGGCTCGCGATGGTACGAGATCGTCGATCTGACCGGAACTCCGCGACTGCGTCAAACAGGAACGCTCTTCGACGCCGATTCAGTCGCCCCGCGCAGTTTCTATTTTCCAAGCTGCACCGTGAACGGTCAGGGGCACATGGCGCTGGGCTGCACCGTCTCCGGTGTGAACGAATACATCGAAGTCGCCTACGCCGGACGTCTCGCCGGAGATCCGCTTGGCATGGTGTCCTCGCCCGTCACCGCCGTGAACAGCAGCTCAACGTACAACGCAGAATCATCGCCGGGCACGCAGCGCTGGGGCGATTACTCCGCGACTGTCGTCGATCCCAATGACAACATGACCTTCTGGACCTTTCAGGAGTTCTGCGCCGCCCAGGATTCCTGGGGCGTTCAAGCCGTCCAAATCAAAGCTCCGCTCCCCGCCACGCCCGTAAGTTGCTCACCCCCGACTCTCCCGGCAACAGCTGCCCACGTCATCGTCGCCGTCACTGGCGAGCCGCGCAACGGAGCCGGTTTTTACGATCCCGGCGTTGCATTCCCGAATCATCTCAGCGCCACCATCAACAGCACCGATTGCGTCGTCAACAGTGCGACCTACATCGACGCGACGCATTTCCAACTTGACATCTCAACGACAAATGCCGCACCCGGGCCTCGCGTTATCACCGTCCGAAATCCCGACGGCCAGATTGCGTCGAGCCCTATGGGGACGCTCTGCATTTCGCCCCCGGGCGCTCCCGTGGTCGCGGGCCTTTCAGCAACCGGACCCGTCAGCACATTGAACAACACACCCTTTGCGTTTCAGGTCACGGGCGTCGACATCTGCGGAACGACCGTGCAAACTTATTCGGGTACCGTCCGTTTCACGAGTAACGATCCCGGCGCGATTCTCCCGTCGCGCTATGCATTCCAAACCTCCGACAACGGTTCGCGTATGTTTACGGCAACCCTGAAGCGCATTGGCGACACGACGATTACAGCGATCGACGACGCCAGCAATTTCTCTTCAACTTTTGTCATCAACGTTTCGTCGGGCCCGATTTTTTCCGCACGGCCATCCGCTACACCCAATCCCGGCGTCGTCGGCGGCGCAGTCAGTTTCTCCGCGACCGTGACCGAGAACCCGCCGTCAACCTTCACTTACAATTGGGATTTCGGCGACGGTTCGACCGCTTCCGGCCAAACGCCGTCGCACGTCTTCACGACTGCCAGCACCTTCAACTGTTCCGTCACGGTCTCCGATGCAAACGGCGGCCTCGCGCGCGCGAGCGTCTTCGTCACCGTTACGCCTCCGCCGTCCTTCACGTCCACACCGATGGCCACTCCCAATCCGGCCAGCGTCGGGCAGAGCATTCAATTCAACGCCGCCGCCACCGAAATGGGCGGCGACATCCTCAGTTATGCCTGGAATTTCACCGATGGCTCGACCGGCCAAGGCGCATCGCCCACGCATATCTTCTCCACCCCCGGGACATTCAACGTCGTCGTCACTGTTTCGGACACGCGTGGCGGTTCGGCAAAAACGACGGTCCCAACCCAAGTCATCGTCCCCGTTGTCGGAATCGGTTTCGACACCGATGGTGACGGATTCTCCGACGATTTTGAAACTGCTTTCGGCACCGATCCGAAAGATCCAAAATCGACACCTCTCGACGGAAAGGTCGCCGGAACGCCGCAGCCGCTGACCGTCACAACGCTAACCACCCTCCTCAGTTTCTCACGCCCTGGTTTCGATTCCCTTACGCTCGCAGGAAGTCTGCCGATCCCAGCTGGCTTCTCCGCAGCGGGAAGCACGATCGCCATCGACGTATCCGGAGTCCCTCGGCTTTTCCATCTCGACGTTCGTAGTAAAGGCAGTGGCGGTTTTCAGCTCAACGTCAAATCCAGCGGCGGAATCGTTCCCGCTCAAACCGCGAAATTCACCATGAAGCTGCACAACGGATCCTTCGCACCGACACTCGCTGATTCGGGATTGAAAAACGCGACCGTAAAGAAAAAACCAATCACGCTGACTGTGTCCGTAATATTCAACAAAACGCTCTTCCAGACACAAAAGTCCGGACTGTATACCGCGACAATCAATCGCAGCGGCGCATCGCGTTAACAAGACCTCTCCACATAAAAAAGCCGCCGAAGATGTCTTATCCTCGGCGGCCTTCATCTGACTCAACGATTTGTTTCGAACTACTCTGGGACTTGGAACGCCGGCTGCGGAGTGCCGCCACCCGACGCAAGATCGATTGTCGGGTACAGTGACTTCGACTGCGTCTTCGGCAGCGGTCGGTGAACGACCTGCTTGACCGGAGTCTTCTTTTCAATTTTGCGGATCTTGATCAGCGAATCAATGTCTTCGCCGCTGATGACTTCGTGCTCCATCAGCGCCTTCGCAATCAATTCGATGTCGTCGCGATGCTCGGTCAGAATTCGTTCAGCTTCCTTGTAGCACGCATCGACAATGCCGCGAACTTCTTCGTCGATCGCGATCGCCGTTGCATCCGAGTGCGACTGGCGGTTGCCCATGTCGCGCCCGAGGAACACAGCTTCATCGTCTTCAACGTACTTGATCGGCCCCAGCTTTTCGCTCATGCCGAATTCGCAGACCATCTTGCGGACGATCAACGACGCATGATCGATGTCGCCCTTCGCGCCGGTCGTCACGTCGCCAGTGAACATCTGTTCGGCAATGCGGCCGCCGAATAGCATCTTCAGTCGTCCCAGCAACTGTTTTTTGCTGTGGCTGTAAACATCTTTCGCCGGCGTGGACATCGTCGCACCCAGGAACGAACCGCGCGGAATAATCGTCACTTTCGACGGCTTGTCGCATTCCGGCAGCAGATAACCCAGCAGCGCGTGGCCCGCTTCGTGATATGCCGTCACCCAACGTTCCGCTTCGTCCATCACGCGGCTGCGCTTCTCGCGCCCCCACGCAACTTTGTCGCGCGCCTCGTCCAAATCCGACATTTCAATCGCTTCCTTGTCCTTCGTCACTGCGATCAAGGCTGCTTCATTAATGATGTTTTCAAGATCTGCGCCGCTCAATCCCGGCGTACCTTTTGCCAGCACAGAGAGATCGACCTCCGCCGCAAGTTTCACTTTTTTGCAATGCACGCGCAGAATCTCTTCGCGACCCTTCACGTCCGGAAGATCGACATAGACGTGGCGATCAAATCGGCCCGGTCGCAGGAGCGCCGGATCGAGCACGTCCGCCCGGTTGGTCGCCGCCATGACGATGATCTTGTCGTCGGATTCCATCCCGTCCATCTGCACCAGAATTTCATTGAGCGTCTGCTCGCGTTCGTCGTGGCCTCCGCCGATCCCGGTTCCGCGCCTGCGGCCGACCGCGTCGATTTCGTCGAGGAAGATGATGCACGGACTGCTCTCGCGCGCCTGCTGGAACAGATCGCGCACACGCGAAGCACCGACGCCCACGAACATTTCGACAAAGTCCGAACCGGAGATACTGAAGAACGGCACATCCGCTTCACCGGCAATCGACTTGGCCAACAACGTCTTGCCCGTGCCCGGCGTTCCGATTAACAACACGCCCTTCGGTATGCGTCCGCCGAGACGCTGAAACTTCTTCGGGTTCTTCAGGAACCCGACAATCTCTTCGACTTCCTGTTTCGCTTCATCGACTCCAGCGACGTCTTTAAAGGTCTTCTTGCATTTCTCTTTGGTGATCAGCGTTGCGCGCGATTTGCCGAACGACAACACTCCACCGGGTCCGCCGGGTCCGCGCAGTTGGCGGAAGAAGACAAACCACAAAATGGCACCAAACACAATCCACGGGAGGAACATCAAGAACATCTGCGAAAGTTCGCTTTTTGTTTCACCCTTGATGACAACATTCTTGGCTTCCGCGATCGCGTTCAGCTCATCCATCTGCTTGTCGCCAATCGGCGCGGGCGCGTACAGCGTGATCGATTTCCGCTGCTTGTCGCCGTCGCTCGCCTGCTGGCCATCCGCATAATAAGCGGTGACAATGCGCGAATCTTCGATATGCAATTCCCTGAATTTACCCGCCTTTAAATCTTTGCGGAACGCCGTCCAATCCGGCGTCGGCTGGCTGCTCATGAACGGATAACGCCCGCCCAAAACGACGGCCATGATCACACCGAAAAGAATAATCAGGAAGACATAGCGGCTGGATTTGAAATCGACGCCTTTGTTCTTGTTGTTGTTTTCAGGATCGTCGCCACCGCCGCCCAAATCAGGTCCGGAATCATCATTTGATCGGCGCTTCTTTTTGTCTTTTTCTTCATCGTCCTGCATCGTCATGCCTCTTGGCCTGTGAGTGCCATCCCATTACATACCGGCCCGCTGATCTTTGCGAAGCCTTAAACAAAGTCATGCTAAGCGCCCAGTGCGCCCATGTCCATATAATTTAATCGCCGATTTCGCCATTTTGACGACTCCGTTCCGCCAAAGCCGAGGTTGCTCATCGCTCCGACAATTAATCAGACGTAAACAACGCCGTCGGCCATCAATGGCAATTGAATTTATATTTTTTTAGCCGGGAAACCGACCGCGTTTAGCCATGCGATGGATGAGAAATGCTGGCAGGGACCGTCATCACTTGGCACCAATACTCTTTCCATGGTACCCGTTAAACTCTTAATTTAAACTTTGAATTTTGAACTTTGAACTGAACCGCCGTTATTTCCCCGAAGGCCAGCGTTCCGTAATCGCGTGAGCGATGACTTTGCCCAATTCGTCGGTCGCGTTGTTCTTGCCGAGATTTTCATTTTCGCCGCGGCGGATATTGTACACGCCATTTTCGACCTTCTTTTCAGTGTTCGAAACCAATTCGTTCTGAATCAAGTACTTCGCTTCTTTCACGTCATAGACGGAGATGCGCGCCTTGATCAAGTAGCGCACTTCCGCCGCTTCGCCAAAACGATCCGAACGCAGCACATTCCGTTCGACCTTCGTGATTTCACCTTCGAGGATCAAATCCGCCGTTTCGCGGCCCACGACTGTCAATTCGCCATTCTGGATGAACGCATTGCGCGCCGCTTCTGTCACGTCCACTTCAACCTGGCGATTGTAATCCGTGACAAACGTCTTGTTCTTGAACACCGGGATGGCGATCGTCTTCATGTGCGGAGGCAAAGCGTGCTTCGTCGAATAGGCGCAACTGGTCAACACTGCCAACGTCAAGGCCATGCAACACGCTACTGCAATCTTCATCCCGCGAAACACCATTTTCCAACCCCCGACTGCTTAGTTCAAAGTTCACAGTTCACGTTCACGTTCAACGGCACGACGTTTATTTGAAGACTTGGTTCCAGACCGAATTATCCGCGCCGCGCTTCTTCATGTCGTCCAACTCGGCTTTCGCTTTCGGACCGTACTTCGTCTTCGGATACTTCTCTTTGATGACTTCAAAGTACACTTCCGCCGCGCGATAATGACGGTTGATCTTATAAAACATCGCCTGTTCAAAACGCTTCTCGGCCATGCGCTCAATCAGCAACTTGTCGCTCTCTTCCAACGCAATCTTGTCGATGTCGTCGCCGCCATCCGCCGCTTCTTCTCTAGCCAGCGTCAACCGGGCCTGCGCTTCCACTGAATCCGATTCCGAATACTGCGGCAACGGATGCCGGCGATTGATGCAGAACACAATATGCGACTCGACTTCCGCCCGCAATTCCGACCGAGGGTATTTATCGAGCATTTCCTTGTATTTCTTTATCGCTCCATCGTAATCGTGAACGGCTTCAGCGCAATTCCCTAATCCAAAAAGCGCATCATCCGCCCAGCGCCCCTGCGGATCGCTATCATATTCCTTCTTAAAAATCGCAATTGCTTTTCGAATGCGGCTGGCAAATTGATACGTCCCGCCTTCGCCTTTCCCATCCAGAAAGCCGCGAGCCAGCGAGATTTCAACTTCTCCGATTGCATCCAAATACGTCGGATTCACGTAGCGCCGACGCAACTCTGTCAGTTGCTCGCGGCATTTCGTGAAATTCCCCGCCTTCAGCCAATTGCGCGCCGAAAGCACCAGCCCTTCTTCCGCCAAATCCGATTCGCTGAACTCATCCCCCAACCGCTTGTACTGCTCTGCCGCCTGCATCGAATCGCCGATACTCTCCAATCGCTTGGCCTTCTGAGATTGCTTCTCCGCCGTCGCTTCGACCGCATGAGGCCCGCGCGGCCACTTTTGCTCGTTGACCCAAAGGCCCAGATCGTCGTCCGTCCGCTCCAATGCCTGCGCCGCCATCTGAAAGACTGTCAACGCGACACAAGCTGACAAAAATGCAATCGTTCTCGACATGATCCTAATCTTTACCTTTAAGGCATGAAGAATGCAATCAAAATGTTCCACGTTTCACGGAAAAGACGCCGCTGCACGCCACCCCACCGAAAAATTCTAGTTATTGCCCTTCAAAATTCCAACTCAAACCACGTTCCCACAAAATCACATTGTGCATTTCAGACCGACGCACGATTCCGAAAGTGAGTGCCGCCCCGGTTGCAATTGGCCAACTGATTTGCACCGAGTTCACGCTTCGTTATCGTTTCGCAAACAGCTCCGCAAACGAGAATTTCGTCGGCGCAACGCTCGGCGACATCACATTTTGTTTCGAGAACGCGACATCAAATTCCAGCGTGTCCGGCAAAAAATACACCGAATGCGCCGCCACAGGTTGCTCCGCCGATTTCAACAACTTCCGCGCCTCCGACATCCCGATGCCGCGTTTCGCTTTTTCAAGCAGATCCAGCCCCTCATTAATATGATTGCAGCGCTCGCAATCCGTCGCCTTGTTCAACACGCAGAAATGATTGGTCAATACAATCGACCCCGGATGTTCCGGCCGACGCACGATCGCCTCGCGTTCAGTCGCATCGAACTCCATCACCGCACTCGGTTCGACTCCTGCCTTCTTCGCCATCTCGCCCGGCCACGAAAGATGAAATAAATTCCCGCACGACGTCGGTTGCGACGCAATTAGCTTTGCCGCCGAAGCCGTTGGATCACCCGATGACGTGTCGACCATCTCCAGCATCCGTCGCAGGAGCATTCCACGAGCGAGAAACCCCGCCCCGCTCTGCCCGTGACCATGCCACGTTTTCCCGCGAACGTTGTAGCCGTCGTGCATGCACACAACCAATCCGTCGGCATTCATCCCTGTGTATTGCGTGATCATCCCGGGCCAACCGATCGCAACGAACGCCTTCCGCGCAGGTTGCTGCGCGCCGCGTTTGGGCATCGCCTCGTTGACAATCAAAATCTGAGCCGCCACCGCTTCCAACCCAATCGGAAAATCCAGCGTGCGGCCATGAATCACGTGTCCATCTGCCGTCCGTTCCCCCCATGCCGCAAACGCCGAACACGCCGGCCCGAAATAATCAGCCAGAGCATTAATCCCAACAATGTCTTGCCGCGTTGTCACTCGTCCGAGCACTTTCGATCTCATCCCTTCGACGCCCAACTTTGCGATCATCCCTTCATACAACCCATCCATCTCCGCATTTGCGTCGTCGTCCCACTTGAAATTTGCCATCGCCCACGGAATGAAATGATCGTTGTATTGCTCGACCGTCACCCCGGGCAGACTCTTTAACGCCGATTCAAGCTCCATGATCAATTCGCCGGCCATCAAATAGCCCTGAGCGAATCCCCGTTCGCGAACATCGTTCCCGTACAATCGCAACACACGGTATCCATGCAATTCCGACAACGCCCCCGATCTCGATGCACGTTCAATTGGCGACTCCGCTCTGCAAATCGGAAGACCAACTGCAGCCACTATCAGCAACGCGGCGAGTATTTGTGTGGTAAAATGGGACGAAGTCCGTAATCGATTGTGAAGTCGTTCGTCTGTTTCGATACTGAGCATCGCGATTTTCGTGCGCATGGTTCGTTTCAAGCTCCGAGTTGAACACGAGACGCGCCGAAGCACGCCGGTTTCAATCTTTATAGCGGATCAAGAGAAAATCGTCTCGATCAAAATAAAGGACTGTTTACACGCCGTCGTCATCCAAGTCCCATATGTCGTTTGACTCCATTTCAGCACCCGCTCGGACCACCCGGAACGTGCTGTTTTAACATCCATGCACGAACGGAACAAGAATTCCATCGATTTATTGGTAAAACTAAGTGTACTGTACGTCACTGACTAAGAGCGACCACCTCGAACTCCGTACCCTTCACAATGATGTTTCAGCATTGAACAGGAGTATCATGATTTACGCAGCCCTTCAGACCCAACGGCTTCCGACACAGCCGTCGAATCGCCCATTTAACCTCGCAGCCCTTTGCGCTGTCTCACTCGCCCTTGGTTTGATGGCCGGTCGAACATACGCATCGGATGCAACCTTTACGCCATCCGGTCCAACCCTGAATCTGTCGCTCCAAACCAGCGGCATGAGCGTTCACATCGCGTCGCAGGGAGCGTCCTACACGTTCGTTTTACCCGCAGGGAAAACTTGGAGCGGCTCGAACAATTCAAACGTGACCGGGAGCGGTTTGAATTCGCTGACGGTTACGAACACCGGAATTCAATCCTTCTCTGGCGGCATTACACTCACCGATTCGGGAAACAGTGAATCCATCGTATTCGACGACAGCACAGCCAACTCCTATTCAAATAGCCTCACCATCACCGTCGCCAATCCGGGCGACTCCATTGTTTTCAATGGCAGCACCACGTTATCGGGCTCAAACTTTTTGTCCGCAAGCGCGGCCAACACACTGACCCTTTCACCCAGTGCCATCCTGACCGGCGGTGCGAGTGGTTTCATAAAATTGCAGGCCGCCGGCATGCTGCTCGTCGATACGAATGCGGTCGTCAGCGGAGGACCCAGCCTCACGCTCGAAGCCGACACCAAAGCCAACGGCACAGGTGACGATGGAGTCGGCACCTTGGTCCTCAATGGCAACACCCTGCTTTTGGGCATCGCCATCTCCTTGCGCGGAGCCGATATCGACATCGCGGCCACCGGTACTGTCGGCGATAACAAAACGTCCACCATCGTCATCCATACATCTCTACCCACTCAGAACATCAGCCTCGGTGGAGCCAATAACGCCGGCCCCGGTGTGAATTTGACTGACGTCGAATTGTCCCGGTTGTTTGTGATGCCGACTGGAGTCATCCAATTTGGCGACACCAATCTGGCTGGCAATATCGTCTTCCTGACTGCAAAACCGGGTGGAACTCCCGGCGCTAATATCGTCGTTCAGCAAAACACCTCCGCCCCGGGACGTATTGCCCTGGATACGGGGGGCAACGCTCTCGACGGAAACGGCGGACGGGTCTCTCTCGCGCCGGGTTCCGGTGGCATCCAAGTCGGTCAGAACATCAACGACATCCCGCTGACGACCAATGGTTTCAGCGCCAACGGCCTGCCGCTTGTCTTCACAATCAACGCCGCTCCCATGCTCGGCGATCAAATCACGATCATCCGCAATACGTCAGTGTCGCCAATTGTCGGCACATTCAATGCCGTTTCGCAGGGAAGTAACGTCGTCGCGGCTTTCAACGGTTCGAGCTACCAATTTACCGTAGACTACATGGGCGGCGCCGGTCAAGACCTCGTCTTCACCTGCACGGCCATTCCCCCCACCGCCATCACAGATGCCTCCGGCAACTACACTGCCCATACCGCCTTTATCACGGGTGCCGTCAATGCGAATGGTGCATCCACAAATGTCTCGTTCGATTACGGAACCACGGCAGCCTACGGTTTCAACGTCGCCGCAGTTCCCGGCACCGCAACAGGCACGTCAGTAAACCCCGTCGCTCAAACGTTGTCCGGCCTTGCGCCGAACACGATGTATCATTATCGCCTCAAGGCGTCCAGCACCTACGGCACACAATTTGGGGCCGACATGACCTTTACCACCTCCACTCTCAGCAATGCCGATTTGCTCAAATTGTATTGCAACAATGGAAGCATTGTAATCAGCCCGTTTGTCGATCCCAACACGCTGAACTATTCAGCGACCACAGCGCCGTCGACCACCACCATCACGCTGAACGCTTTCCTCAGCGACATCGCTGACTCCTTGAAAATCAACGCAGTAGCGGGATCGTCGGGCATCCAAAGCAATAACATCACGCTCGTCCCCGGCCCGAATACGATCCCGATCGACATTACGGCCGAAGACGGCTCCACGAAGAAAACATACACGATCGTCGTGACGAAATCTTCCACGCCCGTGCCATCGATGATTTTTGCCGATCCGGCCTCGACCGTGTTCGACTCCCTTCCTCAAACCGTGACCTTGAGCGCCAACGTGGCATCCAATTCCGGTTCCGTCAACGGCGGCACTGGCACCTTTCAACTCATGAATGGCAACACGCCCATCGGTAATCCCGTAACGGCCGGGCTTTCGGAAGGCATTACCGCCAACTACACAATCCCCGGTGGCACCCCCGGCGGCACCTACACCATCGTCGTAACTTACTCCGGAAATGCTGACTACGCCCCAAGCACCGACAACACCCAATTCCTAACAATTACTTCAGCACCCACCGCCGTCGGCTCATCCTCCGTCAGTGGCCCCTATAGCTCCGCCAATCAGAACGTCCCCATTTCCGCCTCCGTCGTGTCCGGTGCCGGAACCGTCAACGGCGGCACGGTAACTTTTCAAATCGTCAACACCTTGAACCAGAGCCCCATTGGCTCACCCGCCATTTCCGGCCCCGTCGCCAACGGCACCGCCAACGCAACACTCGTTCTGCCCGGCGGCACAACTGTCGGAACGTATTCAATTAACGCGACCTACTCGGGTTCTCCCAGCTTCTCCACCAGTACCGACAGCAAAGCCTCACTCACCGTCAACAGCACTGCTTCCCAAACCACACTCGGACCAGCGCAGACAGCCTTCAACGCCAACGCTCACGTCATGACCCTGACTGCGCAAGTACTTTCTATCGGTCCTGTTAACGAAGGCATCGTCACCTTTACCGTCTTCAATCCCGATGGATCACCCATCGGATCGCCGATCCTGTCGTTACCGGTCGTCAACGGTTCTATTTCCGTCTCGTTCACCGTACCCGCCGGCCTTGCATTGGGTTCTTATGCCGCTCTCGCCAGCTACAACGGGGGCACCAATTTGAAAACCAGCTCCGACACCACGCACACCGTCGATGTCCTCGCCGTCCAATCGGCCCAAATTGATAGCCCGCTGGCAGAAGCTGGCGTCGTCGGAGTGCCATTCTCCTATCAAATCACCGCTACCAACTCGCCGACTTCGTTCAACGCGATTCCCTTGCCCCAAGGCTTGTCGATCGATACGAAATCCGGCATCATTTCAGGAACGCCCAAATCAGTCGGCAACTTTAACATCGCGATCTCCGCCACAAATCTCGCCGGTACCGATACCCAACCGCTCGTCCTTTCCGTCACGCCCAACCAGGCGCCCGTTATCCCGGAACTGATTAGCGATGATGACCCCGGTCAAATCAACCTACCCGTGACCTATCAAATTACCGCCACCGATGTGGACACACCCATTCTCAGCTACACCCTCGATTTCGGCGATGGATCTCCGGCACTCAGCGGCCAGTTCGAAGAAGGGACTGTTGTCTCCCTATCCCATACCTACACAAATTATTTCCCGGTTGGCGTCACAGTCACGTTGACCGTCACTGACGGCTTTACAGCTGTCACGCAAACGGCCCTCCAAAATATTCCCATGCCGTCGTCATCAGGCGACGGCATCACCAATACCCTACAGGACGAACTGCCCATCGTCGAACCTCTCGATGGCCTGAGTGTGAAAGTCGCCAGCAGCAACGGAGGAATTATTCAATTGGCCATCGACGTCAACTCGCTCACCCGTTCCGCCTATAGCCTCACCACCATATGGGGGGATGTCTCCGGACGTTCTTCCAAAGTTTCCGGTGACCACCCGCTTCACGACTTCGCCAGCCACGGGATATTTGTTGCCACCACCAGTGCCACAAACAAAATCTCGGCCACACAGGCCGGCAAAGTTCGCGTCACCCTGCCGATCAGCTCGAAGGAAACCGGCGATTTTCCCCCGCACGTCCACATTGAAACCATGGGCATTCGCTCCGCCCCCAACAACGTTTCGACAATCACCACCACGTCGCTCAAAGGCAAATTCGACTTCTCCGGAAAAAAGCCGGACCTCGTGACATTCACCGGCAACATCACCATGCCCGCCGGTCTCACGGTTGGCCAGCCACACGATTTCTGGATCGCCATCGGCAACATCGTCGTCCAGACCACCATCGACAAAAACGGCAAGGGCTCGACCCCGGGAACGCCCGCCGTCTTAAAGAGTTTGAAGATCGCCTCGAAATTGAAAAAAGGCACCGTCACCACCGGCACCGAACCCGCAACGGTGACCGTCACCTACAGCACCCAAGACATGGTCAATCAAGGTTTCGACACCGAAGGCGTCAGCACACGGTCAACCGACGCAAGCAACGGAAAAACTGGCAAGCGCATGGTCCAGGTCGCCATGCTCCTCGACGGTACCCCGTTCCAATCGCTCAGCCCGGTGGATTTCAGCTTGAGCAAAGATAGCCTCTTCGGAACCATCAGCGGCCGATCCAAAAAATAACGCTGCCACTCCCCCACACTGTTGGGAAGTAGGCCGACGAGCGCACGCCCTTCGCGCTCGCGGTGTGAGAGGCGAATGTCGTCACATTACTTCCCCTGCACTCCGGCGTCGCGTAATCTTTCATCAATCTTCTTGCATTCAACTGCCCCTCGGCTATACTTTTGCGCCCTATGTCCCATGGAATGTCCTATGGGGTTCTGGGGTACCATTTGCGTTTGGATTAAGGAACAGAAGACATGAAGCCTGGATTGCACCCCAAGTATTCGCCCGTGAACATCAACTGCGTCGGCTGTGGCACAAAGATCGAAAGCCGCTCGACGAAGGGTCGAGATTACTCCATCGACGTCTGTTCGCACTGCCACCCTTTCTATACCGGCCGCCAGAAGTTCGTCGATTCCGCCGGTCGCGTCGAACGCTTCCAAAAGAAGTGGGATGCCAAGAAAGCAAAGGACGTCTCCGACGCCGAAAAGAAAGCCACCAAGGAAGCCAGCGCCGCACCTGCCGTCGAAGCCGCCGCTGCCTCCAAGTAGCTACGTCGTTGCAAAATCAAAAGTCCTGGGCCGCGCATTCCGCGGCCCAGGATTTTTTTATTGATTGAACCTACGCCCGTTCCTGTTCGCACTAGAGCAATTCACGTTTGAATGTACATGCAGATGCGCCGCGCCGGGCATGCTGGATCGAGGCGCTCGAGCTAAGCCGTATTGAGTAGATACGACGTGCGAGAGCAACGAAGAGCCTGCTTGCCCGCCGCAAGCAGATGCGTGTACATTCAAACGTGAGTTGCTCTAAATTAACAATCGAAATTTTACGCAGCAGCGAAGCCCCGATTTCAGTTGTCTTCGCAGTTCTCAGCCGTTCCTTGCAGTTCTTTGCGACTTTGCGTCTTTGCGAGAGAAGAACGATTCAACGACCCAACCGAGAACACGATCATGTGGGACGAAATTGAAAAAAAGGGCAAGCGCTACGAAGAACTTCGCAGCCTGATCGAAAGCCCCGAAGGCCCGGGCAATCCGAACTATGCCAACTGGCTGCGCGAGCGCGGTCGCATGACCAAATTCGGCTCGATCTGGGATGAATTTGCCGTTGCCAAAAAAGCCGCGGACGAAGCACGCGAACTGTTCAACTCGCCCGACGCCGCGGCGGACGCCGATCTCAAATCGCTCGCCAAAGACGAACTCGATACCGCGTCGGCCCAGCAGGAGGCCGCGCGAATCAAGCTCGTCGACATGGAGCTTAACGACGACGACGACTCGTCGCGCAACGTCATCATCGAGCTGCACAAAGGCACCGGCGGCGACGAAGCCGCGCTGT
>JANXLS010000248.1 GCA_025355035.1 Planctomycetota bacterium
GTCGGGCGCGGTCGTGACCGCCGCGCTTGAAGCAGCGGGATTCAACCGCGCGAAGTCGTTACGGCCGCTGGCGGAAGCGTTGAAAGACGATACGCGGCCCGGGATCTCGATACTGGCGACGGCGACGGTGGATGGGTTCAATACGAAGTGAAGTGCCGAGTGCTGAGTGCCGAGTAAGAGTGTCCCGAGCAATACGCGGAGCTGCTGCCGGAGGGCATCATGACTTGCGAGCTGAATTGTTGAAGGACTGTGTCGTTTTCACACTACGTCGAGAGAACCTAATTCATGAGCAGTATCCATTTCATTGGCGGTGAAAAAGGCGGAGTGGGCAAGTCGGTGGTGGCTCGACTGCTGACTCAGTTTTGTCTGGACCACTCGCTGGTATTTTCGGCGATTGATGCGGATCGTTCGCATGGGGCGCTGATGCGGTTTTACAACGATTTTTCGCGGACGGGCGATCTTGATCATTTTGAGTCGAGCGATCATATCATGCAGTTGGCGTTGGATGCCGATCAACGCGTGATTGTGGATTTGCCGGCGCAGAGCGATCGGTTGCTGTCGAAATGGATTGAGAAGAACGGGATTTTGGAACTCAGCACCGAATATTCGATTCCGCTTGTTTTCTGGCACGTGATGGATGACGGCAAGGACTCGATTGATCTGCTGCAGACGTTGCTGTCAAAGTATGACAACATGGTTCGCTATATTGTCGTGAAGAACCTGGGACGCGGCGGCGATTTTTCAGCGTTTGAGAAGTCAAACGCGCGGAAGCATCTGGACGAAGTCGGCGCCAAAATCATGACCATTGAGGAACTGCACAAACCCACAATGCTGAAGATCGATTCGCACAACAAGAGCTTCTGGCAGGCGATCAACAACGCGGGCGGCGACGATTTCGGGATCATCGAGCGACATCGGATCAAGGTGTGGCTGCGGAACGTTTACAAGGAATTTGAACGCATTGGGGTGTAGCAGCTAACGGGCGGGTCGTAAAACTGCGTTCGAAATTCAAGCTGGACGGCTCCGGCTCGTCGCGCGATAATCAGCTGTAAATACTGACAGGAAAGTCGGTTTGAAAAACATGCGCTTCTTTGTGGCCGCACGGCTCGGAGTACCCACCCGTGCTGATCGTCGGAACGCGGGTTTTCTCCCAAAAACTAGAGGTGGGTCAAACACTTTTGTACATACTGGATGCACCGAGGAGCGGTTTTGCAATGCCGAATTATGAAGCTGTGATGGGGCTGGAAGTTCATGCGCAGTTGAAGACGAACACGAAAATGTTCTGCGGGTGTCCGACGTCGTTTGGCGAGCCGCCGAATACGCAGGTGTGTCCGGTGTGTTTGGGCTTGCCGGGATCGCTGCCGGTGGTGAACGCTCAGGCGTTTGAATTCGCGTTGAAGGCCGCGCTGGCGTTGCATTGCGAAATCGTGGGATTCACGAAGTTCGATCGCAAGAACTATTACTATCCCGATCTGCCGAAGAATTATCAGATCAGCCAGTTCGATCTGCCGTTCTGCAAGAACGGGTACCTCGACATTAACGTTGATGGCGCAGTCAAGCGCATTGGAATCACGCGCATTCACATGGAAGAAGACGCGGGAAAGCTCGTTCATTCGGATCACGGAGGCGGATCGGGCGTCGATCTCAATCGTGCCGGGACGCCGCTGCTGGAGATCGTCAGCGAACCGGATCTGCGCACACCGGCTGAAGCGCGCGCGTACATGGAAGCCGTCGCGCACATTCTCGAATTCCTCGGGATCTGCGATTGCAACATGCAGGAAGGGTCGTTGCGGTGCGATGCGAATGTGTCAGTGCGACCGATTGGACAGACGACGTTGAACACGCGGCGCGAAATCAAAAACATGAATTCGTTCCGCTATGTCGAGCAGGCGATTGAAATCGAAATCGGCGAGCAGATTGGATTGTATGAAAGCGGCGGGACGGTGCGCCAGGAGACGCGGTTATTCAACGGGGACACTGGCGTGATCCGGACGATGCGCACGAAGGAAGACGCCCAGGATTACCGCTATTTCCCTGAGCCGGATTTGCCGCCGATTGTGATCACGGAAGCGATGATCAACGAGATCAAAAACAAGCTCGACGAGTTGCCGGAAGCGCGCAAGCAACGTTATATCAACGAGCTGAAATTGAGCGACTACGACGCGAAAGTGCTGACGGATTTCAAGCCGATGGGCGATTTTTTCGAAGCTGTTTTGAAGGAAGGCGTTGCGCCGAAGTTTGCTTCGAACTGGATCACGGCGGATTTGCAAGGAATTTTGAAAGAACACAAGCAGACGATCGACACGTGCGGGTTGGAACCGAAAGCCGTTGCGGAACTGATTCAGCTTGTCGAGAAAGACAAGAAGATCAATCGTGCTGCGGCGAAGGAAACGGTCTTTCCAAAGATGTTGGAAACGAAAAAAAGCGCGCTGGAGATTGCGACGGTGGAGAATCTGCTGATTGTGGCCGACACGGGTGCGACAGAGAAGATCGTTGAAGACGTGATCGAAAAGTTCCCAAAACTTGTCGCGGATTTTGTTGGCGGAAAAGACGCGGTGTTGAACGCGATCTTTGGGAAGTGCATGGGCGAATTCAAAGGCAAGGGGGACCCGGCGGTGATTCGGCCGATGCTGGAGAAGAAATTGCTGGCTTTGCGGGAGAAGAAGTAGGCTGCCATCGCTGTTCAAATG
>JANXLS010000256.1 GCA_025355035.1 Planctomycetota bacterium
GTTTTTCAGCACCTGCTAGGGCCTGAATTACGCTCATTGTAGCACATGTACGGCGACAATGAGTAGTTAGGAATACACAGATGAGAGCTTGAGTTTGCAGTTTCTTCTGTTCACATTATATGTGAACAGTCGCAGCGTCGAGCGGAGCGAACGCAATTTGTCGATGTCGCGGCGTCTTACTCCGAATTCTGAAGTTGATCGTTTTTTTCACTGGAAGCCGTATAAGATTCAGAAGATTTATACACAGTGGGGCGCGATCCGGGAAAAACGAACATGGCCGATGAGGTCAATTGCGCCTCCTTATTGAAGGTGCTCGCGGATGATACGCGACTGAATGTTGTCCGGCAGTTGATGGACGGGCCTCGGCATGTCGGCGAATTGAACGCGACAATTCCAATTGATCAGAGCCTGCTTTCGCACCATTTGAAAATCTTGCGCGACGCTGGAATTGTGGTGGCTCACCGCGACGGCAAAGCGGTGTTATACAGTTTGGCACCGAGTGTCGAAAGTTTGCGCAAGGGACGGAGTATCAATCTGGGGTGCTGCAACATTTCGTTCGATAAATAATTGATGCCGGAAAACAACGTGATGCGAGGGTGGATGAACCATGGAAAATCACAAGAAAATATATCTCTGCGGTCCGATCATGGATTGCCAAGCCGGAGAGATGAAGGATTGGCGCACGCGGGCGAAAGAGCGGTTGGCCGGGCGTTTCATCTTGCTGGATCCGATGCGGCGGAGTTTTCGCGACAACGAAGTGGACAGCGCAAACGAGATCGTTGACTTTGATCTTCAGGACGTTCGTGATGCAGATTTGCTGTTGGTGAATTATTCGAAGGCCAGCGTGGGAACGTCGATGGAAGTGTTTTATGCAAGCCACGATTTGCGCAAGTTTGTGATTGGGTTTTCGCCGTATGAGTTCAAGAATTGTTCGCCGTGGATGGCGCGGTTTTGTACGAAGATCATGCCGGATTTGGATCAGGCGATTGATTATATTGAGCGGCATTTCCGGTAACGAAGTGTAGTCAAGTCCCAGTCGGTACCATCCATCCATTTGGGAGAAATTGCATTTATGTCTGTCATCAAACTCGGCAAAGCTCAGTTTCGTTTCTCGGTCGGTCCGTGGAATCTGCATCCGGGGGCGGATCCGTTCGGGCCCACGGTTCGCGAGGAATTTTCGTGGGAAAAGAAGCTCCAGATTTTTAAGGAGATTGGGTTCGATGCGATTCAATTTCATGACGACGATGTCTGTCCGGCAGATTTGAATCCGGCGGAGACATCGGCGCGGGTGAAGGCGATGCGCAAGCAGCTCAAAGACCTCGGGCTGGCGGCGGAGTTTGTGGCGCCGCGCTTGTGGGAACATCCCAACACGATTGACGGCGGGTGGACGGCGAACGATGCAACGATGCGCAAGTATGCGACTGATCGCTCCAAGCGCTGCATAGATATTGCGTTGGAATTGGGGACGAAGAAGATCGTGCTGTGGCCGGCTCGCGAAGGGACGTACATCCGGGAAGCAAAGGATCCATTTGAGAGCTACAAGCGCTATCGCGATTATTTGAACGCGCTGCTGAATCACGACGCATCAATTCAGATTCTCGGCGAGATGAAACCGAACGAACCGATGGACGCGATGTACATGCCCTCGCCCGGACACTTCCTCGCGATGGGCGCGACGACCGTCGATCCCAAGCGCGTAGGCGTGTTGATCGAGTCGGCGCATTCGATGCTGCTGGGCGTCGATCCGTCGGAAGATTTCGCGCTGTGCATGGCGCTGGGAAAATTGTGGGGCGTGCACCTCAACGATCAGGACGGGCTGAAGTACGATCAGGACAAATCATTCGGCGCGGTGAATCTGCGGCGCGCGTTCAATCAAGTGTGGGTGCTGGCGCGCGGCGGATTTGGTACGAAGGGCGAGTACGTCGGACTCGACGTGAAGGCAATGCGCACACAGAAGCAAGATGTCTCGATGCGGCACCTCGCGAATTCGTTACAGATATTCAAGGATCTGTGCGAAAAAGTGGAACGCGTGGACGAAGCGAAAGTTGCGGGATTCCGCAGCTCGCGAGACTACGAGGCGCTGGAACTGTATGTTGTTCAACTGCTGCTTGGGAAGTAGGTTTTTCTCTCGTAAAGGCGCAAAGACCGGAGAAGACCGAGCGGGGTTTTGTGAGCATTCACGATTAACGGATTCCCAGCGTCAGCGAAACGACAGAGGTGACGTCCTTCTCGATTGTGCTGGTGTCGTAAATTCCGGAGTCGCTCACGTCTGTGGAATTGGGCTGGGTGATTTGCAGGACGCCCATGCGGGCGTGGCGGACTTCGGCGATGGTACAACCGGCGTTGAGGACCAACTGGTCGGCTCGGGCGCGGGCGTCGCGGCTGGCTTCGCCGATCATCTCGACCTTGAGGTCGGCGATTTTGCTGTAGTAGAAATTCGGCGCGTCGGAGACGATTTTGACACCTTCCTCGATGAGTTCGGTGACGGCTGCGGCGGGACTGGCGACGGCGTCCACGCGTGCGGTGGTGATCGTGTAATAGCGCGAGAGGTTGTAGCTCTCGACGTCGTGCGTCTCGTGCTTTGCAGCGTTGTCCTTGCCCTTCCATTCGACTTTGTAGATCGTTTCGGTCTGTACGGCCTGGGCTGCAATTTCTGCCGGAGTGAAGGCGTGTTTCGTGAGGAACTCGTGGACTTTTTCGTCGCCATCCTTGAGCTTTTTGTAGGCTTCGGCCAGTTCTTTCGCGTCGGCAGAAATGCGGATGCGCCAAACCGCGAGATCGGAATGAATTCGCTTGCGCGCGGAACCGGTGACTTGCAGTTGCTTCTCGCGTCTGTCGTTTTGTTCAAATTTCGATTGATACGCGCGCGACGCCATGGCGGCCGTCGAGACCAGTCCACCCACTCCGCCGACCGTCAAAATCGCCACCGCGCCGAGTATGACTTTCCACACTTTGCTGTCCATTGGAGTATGCCTTTTTGTGAGGAGGGTTTGTGGCCGATAACCAATCGTGGTTTTGGCCCAACCATATGTCGGCGTTTTTAAAAGAAGGATGAAGTAAAATCAGTGCGGATTACTTGCGGTCCTTCAATTCCAAGATCTTGCTCTTCGGCAATCGCGCGATGAACGTCGCTCCGCGCTGCGGGTGGTTTTCGAGCGCGAGTTCGCCGCCGTGTTCCTGAACGATGCGCCGCGCGATGGCAAGGCCCAGGCCGGTGCCGTGTTCTTTGGTCGAGAAAAAGATTTCGAAGATGCGGGCTTCGTTCGCGGCGGAGACGCCGCCCCCGTTGTCTTCGATGCTGACTTCGACGAAGTCGTGGGTTTCATGCGTGCGGAGGATGATCGAGCCGTGTTCGCCGATCTGCTCCATCGCGTTGGTCAGCAGATTCAAGATCACGCCGCGACCGAATTGGTGCTGGTCGAGCGGGATCGGGTAGAGCTGCTTTTGGAAATCGCGTTCGATGCGGATCTGCCTTTTTTCACAGGCAGGCGAGACAAATTGAATGACATCTTCAAGCAGTCGATTCATATCGGTTGGAAGCAGTTCCATCGCGGGCGGTTTGGCGAACGCGAGGAATTCAGTCAGCAACTCCTGCAGCCCATCGACTTCGCGCATGATCAGCGATAAGCGCCCGGAAAAGTCGCCGCGCTTTGTGTCATCGACAGCTCCGAGATCTTCGCGCAACAGATCGAGATTGAGCTTCATGGCGTTGAGCGGACTGCGAATCTCGTGCGCCAATCCGGACGCGAGCGTGCCGATGTACGCGAGCCGGGTCGCCTTCTCCTGTCGCGCTTCGCGTTCGAGCTGCTTCTTGTTTTTGGTATGATTGGCCATAAACGGAGGTTTAAAGTTTAAAGTTCAAAGTTCAAAGTTGGTGGTTGAAGGATTGGGGATTCATATTACTTCGCGTGTTTGAGTTTGTGGCCGGCCATGCGTTTGTCGGCGATGTGTTCGCCGCAGTCTCCGCAGGGCTGCGTTTTGGGATAGCAATCGTCGCAATAAAATTCGCCGCCGTTGAGGAATTGCTTGAGTCGAGCTTTGTCGTGTGTGCCTTTGCGCTGCTTTTCGGCGTCGAGCGGAAAATCGTAGCCGCAGTACGAGCATGGAACGAATTCGCGTTCGTCGAATATTTTTTGAAGATCGGCTCGCAGGCTGCGCGGAACACTGCCCTTTCCGTTGCACACCGGACACGGTTCCATCAGCGCGGCCAAGAGCGCTTTGCGTATGAATTCAGACTTGTTCGGCAGCGTGTCGAGGAAGACGGCGAATTCGTCTTCGAGTTTGAACGTAACGATTCGCTGCTTGGTTTTTTCATGATTCATGTTGTTTGCGCGTCCTGTCTGCCACTAGTCGATGTAATCACGCCGTGCGCGCGCATGAGGACCAGTACGGCGTCGGCGATTTCATCGGGCGAGCGGTCTTCCACATCGACTTCCACGTCGCGCGCCTTGGCGTACATTCCGGCGCGGGCGAGCATGAGTTTCTTCAATTCATCGATGCCCGAATCGGCGGACGGCAACAGTTTTGGGCGCGCCGCGTGCGACGATGTATCCTGCGAAATACGATGCCACAATTCGCTGGGATCGGCGCTGAGGTGGACGACGAAGCCGTTGCGTTTCATTGCGGTGATGTTATCCGGATTCAAAATCGCGCCGCCTCCGGTTGCGGTCACGGCCTGGTCGCCCTCGACACATTCCTGAACGACGGCTGATTCCAGTCGGCGGAATTCGGCTTCGCCGTGTTGCTCGAACAACTCGCGGATCGTCAGCCCGGCCCGTTCCTGCACGAGGGTGTCGGTATCGAAGTACGCCCAACCCAAGCGCTCGGCCAAAATCCGGCCGACGGTGGATTTACCACTACCTCTCAGTCCGATCAAAATCAGATTCATAAAATGCGTCCGTTCATTATTCGGTCACGATTTTCAACACCGCCGCGCGAGCCGTTTCGAAGGCCGCGTCGCTCAACACAGGCGTTCCCAATGCGGCGAGTTCCTGCTTCAACGGCACCCACGAATGACAGCCCGCGTAATCTTCATGATACGGAACTTCAATCACCCGTGGCAGTTTGTACCCGCGTACGGTGACGACGAAATTGGGCTTCTCCGGCTTGTAATTGATGCGCATGTCGAAAAGCGCCTGCGTCCAGCACGTGACGGGTTCGAGCGCGCGGAGCTTCGCGGCGTCGGTCGTCTTCACGATGTCCACGACACGCCCGAAACCGGCGATCGCGATTTTTCCGGAGACGCGCGCGGGTGGACCGTACGCGTCGAGGCGCGCATGGAATCCAGGCTTGAGTTGCTCGCGGCTTTGGTGCTCTGAGTTGGGATAAAAGAAGAACATTTCGTGTTCGATCTGGAAGCCTTTTTTCTGCTCCAGAATGCCGCCCTTGCGCAGCAGCGCGACCTGTTTGCCCGCGAGCACTTCGTCGCAAACGATCGCCCATTCTTTCAACGCAATATTGCTTTTCAATTCGACTTCATCGGGCATGTTTTGAATCTCCGCGAACGTTGTAACACTCGTGGTGCGGGCGTCCCGCCTGCACCACAAATCAAGTGTATCGTCAACGCGCCGTTATAGCAACACGGCCGCACCCGGCGCAATTTTAGCGGGGGCTACGCCGGCGAGGTTTTCGCCTTCAAGACTCGTCAACGGGCTGATTTCAATCGTGCAATCAAGCGTCCCATCAGCCTTGCGCGGAATGCTGGTGCCCGCGGCTCCAAGCCAGCGGGCGTACATTTCCTGCATGTCGCGTTTAGCTGTCATAGGCGAGTCGTCGCCATCGGCATTTTTGACGGGACTGAAATCGTCCTCGCGGCTGGCTTCGACGTTGACGGTGCGTTCAGCCTGAGCCAGCGCGTCGAAGACAAACGTCTCGAATTTGATACCATTTTTTTCGCCGGATTTCAGCGCGAGGGGTGCGCCGTCCGCTCCGATGCACGCGACTGCTTTCTCTGCTTTGTGGTACGGCAGCTGGAAGCCGCCTTTGTTGAGCTGCTCGATGAAGCCGAGGTCGATCACATGAATCGCGATGCTGCCCGCCCACCACTTTAGCGAACCGTCCGGAAGCGTTTCGCGCGCGGCGGATTCGGGCAAATCGGAGTATTCGACGACGTTCAGTTTTCCGTCGATCACGCCGAAGACGCCAACCTTCTCTTTCCAATCGCGCTTGCGACAGGCTTTGCTGGACATCTTGGAACCGCCGAGCAGATGCCAGCCGATGAACGTTGGATCGCCGATTTGCGTGAGACAGTTATCCACCTGGAAATAAAAGAGCGTATCGACGCCGTGCTCGCGCAACCACGCCGTCGATCCGGAATCGTGGAGCGCCTTGATCGATCCGCCGTGACCGTTGGGGCTGAGTGCGATTTCGGCTTTCGACGCCATCAAAATCGTGCCGTCTCGACCGACGGCGGGCATGTTCGCTTGCTTGAAAATGCGAACCGTATCGGCACCGAGTCCGAAGTAATTGTGAGTCGCGAAAAACGCTTTCGTCTCCGCGTCGTTCGCGTCGGAAGTCATTATCAGCCACGGAACACCCGCGTTGTAGCGGCGACGCAGCGCGAGGATTTTTTCGGCATGGATGTGAAAGAGTGTGCGATCTGTGATCGGCCCGATTTTGAATGCACCCTTGGGGCCGTTGAGCCCCAAACGTGTTCCCTGTCCGCCCGCGACGAGGAAGCACGCGATGCGCCCGCGCCGAAACGCTTCGTCGCCGGCGGCACGAGCGCCGCGCGCCGCCTGACGTTGTTCGTCGGTCGTCGGCAACGGCACAACCGGAGCAGGCTTAAGGTCCGCAGCGCTCGCCACGGGAGCCGTGGATTTCACGAAGTCGTCGACGAGTTTGTTGACGACTTCGAACTCCACCGCTGAAACCTGTTCATGCAGCTTTGCTTTTTCGGCATCGTTCAATTCGTGAAAAAAGCGGAAAAGATGCCCGTGACCGTGGCGTTCCGCTGTGGCTTTGAGTTCGTCAAGCGTTTTCATCTCATGACTCCGTTCACGGTGCGCTCGCGCGTTGGTCCGGGGCGAAATCCCGGAGCTGTTTTAATCGTTTCCCAATGTTACGCTTGCGCCGGGGCAATCTCGGCCGGCATCGCCATGCTGTGGTAGCCGTGATCGGCGTGAATCAACGCTCCGGTGATGGCGTTGGCCAGTGGCGAACTCAAGAACGCGGCGAGGTGCCCGACTTCGTTCGCGTTCATCACTTCGGGGCGCGGCGAATTTTTGCGGTAGTAGTCCACCATCATTTCGATCGTGCCGATGGCCTTCGCCGCGCGGCTGGGCAGCGGGCCTGCGGAGATGCAATTCACGCGCATGTTGAATTTGCGACCCGCTTCGTACGCAAGCGTGTGCGTGTCGCTTTCGAGCGCCGCTTTCGCTGAACTCATCCCGCCGCCGTAACCGGGAATCGTGCGTTCGGAGGCGAGATACGTCAGTGAAACCGCCGAGCTGTTCGCACGCATCAACGGGCCGAAACGCTGAACGAGCGCGACCATCGAATACGCGCTGGCGCTGACCGCCGCGAGGTAACCTTTGCGCGACGTTTCCAGCAGCGGCTTCTTGACTTCCGGACCATTGGCCAAACTGTGAACGAGAATGTCGAGCGGCTTTTCTCCAAAGTCGGCGACGAGCTTGGCGGCGCATTCCTGGATCGTGTAAGCGGGGATTTCCTTGTAGCGCTTATCTTCGCGCACTTCCGACGGCACGTCTTCGGGGCCATCGTAAACCGCGTCGAGAGCGTAGATTTTTTCGAAGCTCAAACGCCCACCCGGATACTCGATGTTGTCGTCAAATTTGTTCCGGTCGAGGCTCTTCGTGAACAACCCCAAAACAGGCGGCCATGTGCCGACGCAGACCGACGCTCCGGCCTGATGCAACGCCTTGGCGATGGCCCAGCCGTAGCCGTTGTCGTCCGCGACGCCCGCGACAAAAGCGCGTTTTCCGGTGAGATCAATGGGAAGCATTTCGTACGGTCTCCTTTAAGTGTTGAACGGCAATCACCAGAGGTAGCTGACTGGATAACGATGAATCTTTTCGGCTGGCGTCACGAGCGTGAGATTGTGGCGCATGGCTTGGCAAATCAACAAGCGATCGAGCGGGTCTTTGTGGATGCTGGGAAGCCGATTGAATAGAAAAAAATTGAAATTCCGTTTTCGAGCACATCGATCTGCTCGCCTTCCTCCAACTTCGCCAGGTAGTAATCGAGGTTGGCTTGCAGCACCTTTAATCCGACTTTGATCATAATCTGAAATCCTTTCAGCCGAGTCCATTATGCAAGAATGCTCTGCGAGTTTCAAAGCATTCTCCATCAAACCGGATCGCCGATTTTGACGATCCGATCGCTGCGGCACTTCAATTATTTTAGGCGACAATCAAATTCTTCCCCGTCATCTGCTGCGGCGGCGTGACGCCCAGTAGGAACAGCAGCGTCGGCGCAACGTCAGCCAGTCGCCCGTGCCGGAGCTTCGCGTTTTTGAAGCGTTCGCTGACCAAGTAACACGGCACGTCGTTGGTTGTGTGGGCGGTGTGCGGACTGTTGGTGCCGTAGTCCCACATCTGTTCGCAGTTGCCGTGATCGGCGGTGACCAGCACGTCGCCATGGACGGCGCGGATCGCTTCGACGATGCGTCCCACTTCTTTGTCGACTGCTTCGACGGCGGCAATCGCGGCTTTTTCGACGCCGGTGTGGCCGACCATGTCGCCGTTCGCGAAGTTCAAAACGATCAGATCGAACGTCTTCGAGCGGATCGCGTCGAGCGCTTTTTCCGTCAGTTCCGGCGCGCTCATGGTTGGCTGCAGATCGTACGTCGCAACTTTCGGCGATGCGGCCATGCGGCGGTCTTCGCCATTGTACGGCCTCTCCCGACCGCCGGAGAAGAAGAAGGTGACATGCGGATATTTTTCGGTTTCGGCCATGCGCAACTGCTTCAATCCTGCAGCCGATACCACTTCGCCAAGCGTCCCTTCAAGGTCCTTGCTGGCGAACGCGACCGGCACCGGGAAACCCGCGCGGTAATCGGTCATCGTGCTGAGCAACACGTTTGGAACGTGCTTGCGTTCGAATCCGTTGAAATCCTTGCTCAACAGACATTCGCACAATTCGCGCGGACGATCGCTGCGATGATTGAAGCTGAAGACTGCGTCGCCATCTTGAATCGCCGCAAGTGGCTTGCCGTCCGATCCGACGATCACCGTCGCGCCGATGAATTCATCGGTCTCGCCGCGCGCGTACGCTTTTTCGATCGCGTCAGCGGCGCTCGTCGCGGTGTGTTCGCCGACGCCGTCAACCATCGCCTTCCACGCCTTTTCGACGCGCTCCCAGCGCTTGTCGCGATCCATTCCAAAGTAGCGACCCGTCACCGACGCAATCACGCCCGCGTCGTACAAATCGAGCTTGCGCTGCAATTCGTCCACCCATCCCGCACCGGTCTTTGGACCCGTGTCGCGGCCATCGGTGAAAATGTGGAAGACCAATCGGTCTTTGCGCAAGTCGTGTTTAACGCACAGGCGGACGAACGCGAAGTACGCTTCGTCGAGAGAATGAACGCGCGCGCCGGAGATCAAACCGAAGAGATGAAGCCGAGAATTGTTCTTCTTCGCGTGTTCAATCGCCGCGACAACCGCCGGATTGGTTTCGAACGAACCATCGGCAACCGCTTGAGCCACCTCCATCAAATCCTGCCATACAACGCGCCCTGCCCCCAGATTCAAATGCCCGACTTCACTGTTCCCCATCAATCCTTTGGGAAGCCCAACATCGGTGCCGCAGGTGATCAACGTCGTATACGGGCATTGTTTGACCAGAGCATCGTAAACCGGCGTCTTGGCCATGCGCACAGCATTATGATCGGGTTCAGCGCGCAAACCCCAACCGTCCATGACGACCAACATGACAGGACCGTTGCGGGGAGAAATAGAGGACATAGGGGGGGCTCCCAGTTGGGTTACGGGTTTCGTTTCGAACGTCACGATGGTTCAAAGCGAGTTGTATTCTAAGCTAAGTTGAGCGTTCGTCAAAGCATCTCCCAGCGGTGTGTGCTGAAACGGTACCCTTTGGGGTCGGCGATATTTCGCGCATTCATTTTCTCTTTTTTCGTTGTTCGTTTGACTTGTGCTCAAATTTTGTTAACATTTTTGTAAAGTGTCCCATTGTACCGCCGCGTGAGCCAGCGAGTTTG
>JANXLS010000294.1 GCA_025355035.1 Planctomycetota bacterium
CATCCTCGACGTCCTCGTCTCTGAAGTCCGCGGCTTCGGCCGTCAAAAAGGCCAGCTCGAACTCTACTCCGGCAGCGAATACGAATGGACCTTCCTGCCCAAAGCCCGCCTCGAAATCTACTGCGAAGACGCCGCCGTCTCCGGCGTCGAATCCGCCTTGATCGACAACGCACGCACAGGCCGCATCGGAGACGGTAAAATCGTCATCCAACACATCGAACAAGCCGAACCCATCAGTTTGGAATAAGGCATCGCGAGAAAATAAATGACACACGATTGCGTTCTTCCCCAAATCTGCGTCGCCACCCACCACGCCTCAGTCGAAGCCCTGCTCGCCGACCCCGAATTCCGCTCGCTCGCCAACCGCGACGGATTCCTCGTCGAACTCCGCCTCGATTTCTTCGACGACCTCACCGACGACTCGCTCGGCCAAGCCCTCAACGTCTTCGCCCCCAACGCGCTCGTCACCTACCGCCACCCGCGGGAAGGCGGAAAACGCCCCAACGTCACCGACGCCGAACGCATTCGCGTCCTCCAACGCGCCGCCGACCACGGTGTGAATTACATCGACATCGAAGCCCGAACCGAGCGCGGCAACTTCAACAAACGCGCCGCGAAACTCGTGCTCAGCTACCACGATTTCAACGCCTGCCCCGACGCGTTAGCCTTGCGTGAAATCTGGCGAAAAAGCGCCGATCAACCCGGCGTCGACGTGGTCAAAATCGCGATGATGCCGACGACCATCGCAGACACATTCGTCGCGCTCGATCTCTTTCGTTCACTTGATGCCATGCCTTCCAAACCCGAAACGCTCCTTCTCTGCATGGGCGAATCCGGCGTCTGGACTCGCATCCTCGCCGGTTATTTCGGCGCGCCCTTCACCTTCGCGCGCGGAGAAAGCGCGACCGGCACCGCCCCCGGCCAACCCACATGGCGCGAACTCGACGAACTCTTTCGTTTCCGTCACATCAATAAATCCTGGCGCGTCTTCGCCGTCATCGGCAACCCCATCGGGCACTCGCTCTCGCCCTTAATGCACAACACCGCCTTCGCCAAACTAGGCTTGAATTGCGTCTACATTCCCCTCAAAGTCGAAGGCGATCCCCATTCATTCATCCAAGCCTTCACAACCCTGCTCGACGGAATGTCCGTCACGATTCCGCACAAAGAATCCATCCTCAAATCCTGCGCGAGCATCGATTCGCTCGGCCAAGCCATCGGCGCCGTAAACACCCTCTCCCGCATCGACATCCCGGAACGTGGCTACGTTGCAACAAACACCGACGCCAGCGCCTCCGCCGACAGTCTTCAAGAAGGCCTCGGCACCCTTCACGGAAAGCACATTCTCATCATCGGCGCCGGCGGAGCCGCTCGGGCCGTCGCTGTCGGCGTCAAAGAACGCGGCGCAACCGTCAGCGTCCTCAACCGCACCCGCGAACGCGCCGATCAACTCGCCCGCGAAACCGGATCGACCGCCGTCTCCTTCGACGACCTCCCCGCGCTGAAATTCGAC
>JANXLS010000318.1 GCA_025355035.1 Planctomycetota bacterium
AATGCACTGAGTTTCACTCCATTTTCAAATCAAACGCGCCGTTCGAAGAGTGCCACGACTTCGCTATACCGGCACGGATTAAATGAGTCACTCGCTCTGTCCCCGGAACTGCGATTCCTTCGCGGTGAAGAGTACATTGAATGTCGTCAGGCTTCCGTAACAGCGCGTGATGTAACCTTCAAGGTCCAGCTTTTCTTCGGGCGTCAACACGGGGTGAGCGTTGATCTTCTGTTCAAGGACGCGCAGTTTGTCCCGGATGCCGATGATTTTCTTGAAAAACATGTCGAGCGGCATGTCTTTCGGCTGCGTATCCGCCTTGCCGGGAATCAAGCGCAGCGATCCGCCCACCCAGCGCTTGCCCATTTCGAGATCGACATCGAGCCAACCGTGATCGCCGAGCACTTCGCGTACAGCCTGCTTGAGCAGATCAAATTGCGGATCGCCCGAAACGGTCTCGGCCGTCATCGGCTCGAATGTAAACGCCACATGTTTGACGTCGCCTCCTTTAAACAATGTCACATAACAATCGCCTTCGTATGCAACGATGCGACCGCTGCCGAACAAGGGATGTGAAACGACGGTGTTCAATCCGAGCTTAGGTTGGGATGCGGGTTCAGACATGATTTTTCCTTGAATCTGACGAATCAAAAACGAGCCACTCACAGTATAAATGAGCCCGCGCGACTGCGAGCGTAAAACAAAAATTTTTAACAGGCTGGCTATTTGTATTTAATGCGACTCGCGAGCGTAGCGAGCCGTAGCCGTTCCCCTCTCCTATTGGGGCGAGGGCCCGACGCATGTACTCATGCGCGGGGTGAGGGAAGAGCGTGAGACTTTAGCTGTTCACGTTCCTTTAAAAGAGCGAGTTTAATCATGACGATGCCAACGAAGAAACGCCGCATTGCCCTGGCCCTTTCGGGCGCCAGCGGATCGGTCTACGGTCGTCGTGTGCTCGAAGAATTGACGAAACGCGACGACATCGAAACACATCTGCTGATCTCACCGTCTGCAAAAAAAGTGCTCGCGGTTGAAGATGGGATTCACGTCGATCTCGACCACTTCGATCCCACTTCGCTGGGATTGCTGCCGGATGCACAATTGGTTTACCACCATCACGACAACGTGGCCGCAGCGGTCGCGTCCGGTAGTTTTCAGATTGAAGCGATGGCGATTGTTCCGTGTTCGATGGGCAGTG
>JANXLS010000328.1 GCA_025355035.1 Planctomycetota bacterium
TCAGAGGAGATAACGCTTGAAGCTCGCAACGAAGAGCCGGACAAAAAGCGCCGGATTTTTCCATGCGAGCCTTTTTCAATGGGCTGCTAGCGTCTTTGCGAGAGAAAATGAAGTTCACTCGTCGCGGCAACCTTGCCGCCCGGCGGCGCGTCAGTTCTTCGCGGGCGTTTGCAACACGGGTGCAACGCCGGGCGAGGCCGACGCGCCGGCCGTCGCCGGGGCGGTTTTTGAGTTCGCTGTATCTGCGCTGGGCTTCGGCCGCCCCAGCGCATCAAAAATCTCCGAGAGATATCCTTCGCTGATCAAAATGCCCGGCCGCGGAGCCGCCTGTCCCTGGTTGAGCCGCGTCAGTTTGTGGTCGCCGTTAACGTACTCGACGCGCTTCCCGCAACCGGCGCTCAAGCAGATCAGCAGCGTCATCCAAATCACCGTTGCCGTCCGCCGCTTTCTGTAACGCACCGGTAAATTCCTGTTCGTCTTCATTTACCTGCTCCTTATCCTGATGTTGAGCGCGGCGGCGCAGCAAAAACAACACGTCCGGCAAACACCGCAGCAGCATTGCGATCAAAGGTCCCAGTGCCATAGTTCGCCTCACTGTGTAAGTAAATAATGTGAACGGATATTACCCATTACCATTTAATATTTGCCATTTGTTATTAAGAAATGCGCTGCCATTAAATGGAAATGCGAAAGGCCGAGTTCATTTACTTACGCATTTCTTAAGAAGACTTCTCATCCGCCGCAGCAGTGCTGCTGGTCGCTCCTCCTGAGAGCCCATCCGCAATACCTTGCCCAAAAAGGAATGCAGCAATCACGCCGCCGATCGTCATGACAGCCTGCGTGTCGATGTTCAACCAATTGTGCAATCCGATCGCCGCCACACCGAAAATCGCCATCAAAAACTTCCGTCCGCCCAATTTTCCGAGGATATCCATACCTGCTCCTGTTGTAATGTAAATGATTGAACCCAGACCAGCACGGTGAACGTCATTTAGACGCCGCTTTTATTACATTTTACTCTTACTTATTCCATCCAATCCACGCAAACACAGTAGCTTGAGCCGCCACGAACGCCGCTTTCATCCAGCGCAAATGGGTACGTGTTTGCTCGGAAGTTTGCTCCAGCGAGCGGAGACGTACTTCCTGTGCTGCTACATCTTTTCCATGCGTTTCCAACACGGACCGCAGATCCCCGTGCAACTGGCGCGTTTCAAACGCCAATTGCTCCAGATTCGCCTCGATCCGCGCCAGCCGTTCTTTCGTCGAAACCAGCGTCATAGATCCTCCTCTCCAAGTCGTCCGCCTTGATTCGAGTGCTTATGAAGCCGTCGCCCAATCCTCAATGTCCTCCCGTTCCGTTGCCATCTCCTCTTGTCGTTTCATTGGCAAAAACCACCAACGCAGATAGTCTTTCGCGCGCCAGCCCGCCAGCCACGAGAAATACGAGCGCCGGCTCGCCTGCGAGCATTCCAGCGCCGCCAAACACATCTCCTGCACAAGGTCATCCTGCGTCGCTGCATCGAGCGGGCTGAGCGCGGACGCAAGCCGCTCGAATTCATCCCGCATCGCAATCGCCGCCTCGCGCGGTTCGATCAGCAACTCCTCTGCAAAACGAGGATCATCAAACCGAGCGCCCTGCTCCGGCACGGACAGTACCGTTGGCAACGTCTCCGTTTCCCTGTCATTTACCATTTCGCTAAAGACCGTTTCGATCAGCATGATTTCGTTGTCCTTTCATATATACAACGTTTGAATTTTTGAGTTTTGACACAGGGCTGTCAAAATGAGTTGAGTTCATCCGAAAAAACGTTCCGGTACGATGTGTAACAGATTGTCGCACCGATTTATTTACTCGTCACCTGCTTGAAAGAGTTGCTCTTTCAAAGTAAGGTACCGATCCAATTCGCTCGCGCGAACCAACCACGCCTTGCCTAACTTAAATCCTGGCAACCGCTTACTGCGTAGATTTCGCAGCACAAGACTCCGCGAAATCCCCAGTTTCTGCGCGACTTCATGTGGCCGCAGAAACTCCCGCGCATGGATTTCCGTTTTTTCGGGCGTGACGCAGCCCTTGATGCGATACGACATGGCAAAACCCCCTTTTACCAATTGCTCATCAGTTTTTTGAATGTGAGTACGCGTGTAAAAGGGTGTTTTAAAAACCGGCGTCGGCTTTTAATACACCCTCTCAGCACAACCGAATCGGTCGCGCTAAAACGGTAAATGATTTCGTGATTTTACGCAAAGTCGTGGAGGTTCGACTCATCAAGACCTGCAAGTCGAATGCACGTCATCGCGTTAATTGATTTTTGATTAAAAAGATGCGGCACGATCGAAACAATGTTCGCGCATACAATCTGCACAAATCATTGCGATCCAGTCGCAAAAAAGCCCTCCCCTCAAGACGGAAAATCCAATGCTTCAAGATTTGTCCGGATAGAAGGGACGTCGAACGACGTGCCGGGCACCCAACGCACTAAACTATACCCTAATCCCATAACAATGCAACTGTGATTTTTAAAAAATTATCGGTTCGTCCGATAATTCGGTTAAGTCCTGTTGCGCCCATGCCGAAAAGAATACACGGTCCTCTCACCATTATAGCGTAAAGTTCTCGCTTTCCTCCGCCGATATATCCAACTCACGGGTGGGGGATCAACGAATGAATCGAGTCAAGTGTCCAGTCTGCAAAGCCGGTTTTGAAGCCAGTTTTACGCGCGAAAATTGCGCGATCAATTGCGTTACCTGCGGCATCGCATTCAATGCCTGTGCATTTCTGCCCAAAGCGGAGCCGTCGCGTTACCAAGCGCCTGAGCCGCGCGAGCGCTACACCGGTCCGGTGCTCATCAACACCGCCAAACGCGACAGCACCCGCACCGGCGGTCTGCCGTTCCCGGCGTTGGCGAATGAAACGCCAAAAGAACAGCGCCCACCCAGCAGCGTTGAACCGCTGCCGGTTTTGTCCAAAGCCGACAGCCCCGTCAAAACGTATTCAATCAACGCGGTCGAACAGAACGGCAACCTTGTCGTCGCCAAGCCCGAAACGGTCCTACCCGCGTTCAAGCCCAAGCCCGTTCTCAACGAAAATTCCATTCTCAAACCGGGGCAATCTACCGCTCACCTGATCGGCGTCCCAACACCTCTGCCGAAAGCGTTCGGGCTGAATGAAACGCCGCTCATCGAGCCGCTCGCACGCCCTGTTGTCTTCGAACCCGTGCGCGCGAAAAAGTCCTCGCGCCGCCCCCTGCTCGAAGGTTCGTTCGGCAAGTATGACATCGAAGGAGAAATCGCCCGCGGTGGCGTCGGTGCCGTCTTCCGCGCCCGTGAACGCGATTCCGGAAAACCCTTCGCGCTTAAAGTTTTGATCGAAGGCGAAGACGTCGGCGAAACCGAACGCGACCGCTTCCGCCACGAATGCGAGACCGCGAAAGCGCTTTCTCTGCCCGGGATGGTTCACGTCCACGAAGTCGGCGAACACGAAGGCCGTCCGTACATGGCGATGGAATTGGTCGAAGGAAAATCGCTCGACCGGGTCATCAGTGAGCGCTCACTTACCGTGAATTCGTGCCTGGTTTTGATGAAGTCAGTGGCCTCGACAGTTGGCGCATTGCATGAAGCCGGCTACGTCCATCGCGACATCAAGC
>JANXLS010000362.1 GCA_025355035.1 Planctomycetota bacterium
GTCAACAACACGTTTGGAGCATCATTATTTGGAGTGTTTTGCCGAACTGCTTCACTCCAAAATAAGCCACTTTTTTCTTTGCTGTTTTTTGCGTCTTTGCGCCTTTGCGAGAGATAAATTTTACTGCTTCGGCGGCGCCGCCTCCCGCACGATCGCGCCATCGTTTTCGCTAAGCACCAGGATCGAGAACTTTTGGACGTTGTCGATTTCGTTCGTGCTCAGGCTCGTGTAATCGAGCTTTCCGCGCAAGTCCGTGTACCCATCCTTATAGAATGCAACGCCACCGTCTTTGTTCTTCGCGTAAATCTTGACGTACGCTTTTGCCACTGGCTTGTTCGTTTCCGAGTGCAGCACTTTCACCAGACCGTAGTTTTCGACGACCTGCACTGCGAGTGAATTCGCGTAATACGCGCGCGACTTTTTTAGCCCGCCGGCAACGATTTCAACCATCACGTTGCTGCCGTGGAACTCTGCGGGGAGATCGAACGTCAGTGCGTTTTTGCCCGCCGGAAGTTGCATGGTGTCCGTTTTGTTCGCACGGATGTACGCGAATTGCCCCGCGTATTCCTGAACAAACGGATTGCCCGAGAAGAGCAGTTCGATGTCCATCTTGTAGTAGTTGACGCGGACCTCGACGACATTCTGATAGTTGATCGCGATCTTCTTCGCTTCGACTGTGAAGTCGAGATTCGGCTCCGTCGCGGCGAGTGCGGCCTGCTTCTGCTTCTTGTCTTCCTTGTCGACAATCGCATTGTCCTTTCCATCGATCTCGTCGCATTGCGCGCGGACTTCGGCAAACGCATTCTTCCAGCGATCGACGGGATAATCCGTGTACTTGTCGGCGACGGAGCGCGCGGCTTTCGCGTCACCTTTATAGAAGAGCGTGAAGCACGTGAAGTAGTCGTGCTGCAAGCGCGTCGTCAGCGCGTTCGGATCGACTTTCTCGAAAAGAGTCAAACCTTCTTCGATGCGATCCTGCAGCAGCAGGTAGTACGTGACTGCCATGCGATCGACGTTATCGAGTTGCGCGCGATACGTCAGGACCCACAGCAGGCGCTGATACTGCTCGGCGAAACGGTCGTTGAGAATCTTCCGATTCTTTCCCAGCCGATGCGCGCGCGCGTTGACCAGCGGGCTGTACTCCATCACCTGGTACGTCTTGCGAACGACCGGATCGATCGACACCAGTTTGCTGTCGAGAATCGGTCCACATTCGGAGATAAAACGGTCCGCGTGTTGTAAAAATTCGCGCGCGGCGGCGACGTCACCGTGCTTGATCGAATACGATTGAACGGTGTCGCTGTACACATGTCGTTGAGCGATCAGCGCAGCCACCTGCGTGAAGAATGCAGCATCTTTCAAACGCCACGCAATCAGATCGAGGTTCAGCCGATCGATGTTGTTTGCTTTCAGATACGCGATCGTTTCGTCCGGCGTTCCGTTCTGCGAAACATAGTCCCAGGACGTCGTGTCCGGCTTGGTCAGTTTGTCGACAACGTTCATCATTTCAGACGGAGTGAACGCGATGATTTTCTCGTTCTTTGCCACCTGCACCGGGTAGTGCGCGAACTGTCCCGGTAACGGGAAGTAGAAGAAGTATTCTGCCGAGCTCGTCGCGTAGGGATCGACGTGAATGGACTTGCCTTTGGTGAAAAATCCGTTTTGGACCGGGATCGCTCCAGCGGGAATCTGCATCAATAATTCGAGCTTCTGCGGATTTGCAGTCGGGTTCGTCAGCACGATCTGGCATCCGTAGACAGTGTGTGTAAGGAATTCATCGCTGACGTATTTTTCGTAGCGTTCGTTGTTTTCGAAGCGATACCGATCATCGAGCTTGAAGAAGTTTTCGCTGATGAGCATCTGCGATTTGCCGCCGTCTGCTCCTTCTTTAATTTCCTTGTGGAAGAGAATGATCGGACTCTTCGCGCCCAGCGTCATCTTCGCCCCGACGAATTCGGTCGTGTGCTTTTGCGCATCGAACGGCAGATCGAGCACCGAGAGCGCGAACATCACTTCCGTGAAATTGCGCGACGCGTCGGCGAGATGCACAGAATGGAATCCGCCGTTGCCGCCCTTACTCACATACTCCGCGTAGTCCTTCCAAAACGCATTGACCGTGACGAGCACCGAGTTCTGATTCTCGATCGGCAAATGATGGTAATTGTTCTCGACCCACTCTTCAGTCTTATCGAGTTTGCGATAAAGCTGCCGAACGTCCGAACGCAGCTTCGTGTCGTCGTCATACGCTTTCGCCGCGTCGCGTCGCGCACGGCCCATCTGCGCCGGGGCCGCCTTCTTCAGCGATTCGAATTCCGATTGTTCCTTTTTTCCATCAGCGAGCTGTTTACGCTTCTCCTGCAATTGATTCTGTGCCATTGGCTTGTCTTCGGCCAACGCCTCCCCTGCCTTCTCCCTTGTCGCGTCATCTTTTTTCGAACCGTCGAACGCAAGGCCTCGCATCGCTGCAGGCGCCGGCGGAGAAGCTGGGATAGTTGCGAACGCGTTGACGGCACCCCAATTCGCCGACTTTTCATCTTTGCCCCCACGATCCGCCAGCGGCTTGCTTGGGTCTACGTTCTTCTGAGCTTCGCGCAATCCGAACTCGTCGCCCGCTTCGAGCGCGCTGCCCTTGATCGCCGTTAAGTACAGCGAATTGAAGCGATCGACATCCGGCGGCAGCAGATCAAAAAGATCGTTCACGTGTCGTGTGCCGGCGTCCACTTCACCCTGAATGCGTTGAATCAACAGAATGCGTTCGACGATATTGAGCTGCCCGTACGCCCACGGTTTGAGGTAGGCGTTCAGATCGTCTTCAATCAGGAAATGATCGATGAACGTCTTGTCCTTCTTGTTCTTTAGATACGGCTGCACGACACTCTTGAAAAAC
>JANXLS010000380.1 GCA_025355035.1 Planctomycetota bacterium
AAGCGCGCTCGGAGCATACTTGCGCCGGAAAAAAGCGCATTTGGGACCGCCCAAAGCGATCACCGCGACGGCGCACAAACTGGCGCGCATCATTTACAGCCTGCTGAAAGATGGCGGCAAATACCAGGACAGCGGAGCGGCTGCATACGAAGCACGATATCAGGAACAAGCGGTTAAAAACCTGGAACGGAAAGCGAAGCAATTCGGATACAAACTCGTCAGCGCCGAACCTGTCGAAACCACCACTCCGCAGGCCGCGCAAAAGTGAGTTAGTTGGAAGTCCTATTGTTCATTCTAAGGAGCCTGTCGCACAAACCCACTCTTCATTCGCGACTTGACAGCCGAGTATACTATCGGGCGGGGGCATTTCGGGATAGCGCATGAACTACAATTTCAAGCCGTGTATTCAGTTCATTACAAAAAAACAAATTGACAAATGTAACGTAAGAATCGAAAACGGCAGGCTCAAAATACACGACTTCATCCTTTTATAGAGCGGCGAGCGCGGAGAACGGTTCATTATGGCGTACTACATGGGCATCGACATTGGCACCTCGGGGACGCGGGCCATAGTGATTGACGCGGCGGGGAAATTGCATGGCGTCGGGACGGCGACACACACGTGCCAATCGCCGCATCCTTTGTGGAGCGAGCAGGCCCCGATGGAGTGGTGGGAAGCGGTCAAGGCGGCCGTTCCTGCGGCGGTGAAAGCTGCGGGAATTGCGCCGAGCGAAATCAAAGGCGTGGGTCTCTCCGGACAGATGCACGGACTGGTGCTGCTGGATAAAAATCAGGCGGTCCTTCGCCCGGCGATTTTGTGGAACGATCAACGTACAGCGGCGGAATGTTCGGAGATTACAGAGCGCGCAGGCGGAGCGTCGCGGTTGCTGGAATTGGTGAGCAATCCCGCGTTGACGGGATTCACGGCGCCGAAAATTTTGTGGGTGCGCAAGCATGAACCGCGCTGTTTTGAACAAGCTGTGAAAGCCCTCTTACCGAAAGATTTCATCCGCTTTCAATTGACGGGCGAATTCGCAACGGAAGTTTCGGATGCGTCAGGTACGTTGCTACTGAACGTAACGGGGCGCAAATGGTCCACCGAGTTGTTATCGAAACTTGATCTGGACGCGTCGCTTCTTCCGGCGTGTTACGAGAGCACGGTGCCGAGCACACAAATCAGCGCGGCGGCATCGGCGGCGTTGGGTGGCGCGTTAGTGGCCGGGACGCCGGTGGTGGGTGGCGCGGGCGATTGCGCGGCGGGAGCGGTTGGCGCGGGTATTGTAAAAAGCGGCATTGCGAATGTATCGATCGGAACGAGCGGCGTGGTTTTCGTCCACGCGGATCAGCCGATGACCGATCCGCTGGGCCGGGCGCACACGTTCTGCCACGCGGTTCCGGGAAAGTGGCACAACATGGGCGTGACGTTGAGCGCGGGCGGATCGTTGCAGTGGCTCAAGAATACGTTGGGACATCCGGAGAGTGCGGTGGCATCGTTGACGGGCGGCGATCCGTACGATTACCTCGTTGCAGAGGCACTGAAGGCTCCAGCGGGCAGCGGCGGAACGTGCTTCCTTCCCTATCTTACCGGCGAACGAACGCCGCACGCGGACCCGTTCGCGACCGGATGTTACATTGGCCTCACACCGCGGACGACGAAGGGGCATTTGGTTCGGGCGACGATCGAAGGCGTGTGCTACAGTCTGCGCGAATGCATCGAGATTTTCCGCTGCATGGACGTGCCCGTTTCGGAGTCCCGCGTCACCGGCGGCGGAACGAAGAATCCGTTCTGGAAGCAAACGTTGGCCGACATGTTCGGACAACCGACGTGTTCGCTGGTAGCGTCGGAAGGCGCGGCGTATGGCGTGGCGTTGCTGGCAGCGGTTGGGACGGGCGCGTACAAGAACGTTGAAGAGGCGTGTGAGGCGACGGTCAAGACATGTGACGTGGCAACGCCGATCGCTGAAAACGCGGCTGCTTATAATAAGTACTATCCGATTTGGAAGGACCTGTATGGTTCGTTAAAAGGGTCGTTCAAACGGCTGGCGCGGTCTTAACGGCGGTTCAAAATTTAAAGTTTAAAGTTAAAGTTTACAGTTCAATGTTCAAAGTTTAGGGTTCATGGAAACGACGACGACGCTCGACCCACTACCCTTGTTTGATCGCTTGCGTGCTGCATTGCTGGAGGACTTGACGTCCACGGGGGACGTGACGTCACAGGCGCTCGTGCATGAAAACAAAACGGCGCAAGCTGATTTTCTGGTGAAGGGGGTGGGCGTATTGTGCGGCGTGAAATTGTTGCCGCTTATTTTTCAGATGGCTGAGCATCTTGTTTCAAATGAAGCGGCGGGGCGCGCATGGGATTTGGATGACGCTCAGGCGGCGGCATCCGCAGGGAAAATGTCCTGGGACGATGTTCAAAAACTTCGCGAATCCACGGAGCGAAAAGAGATCTCCGTAACGGTTCTGAAAAAAGACGGCGAGCGTGTGAAACGCGGCGACATTGTTGCGTCGGTTTCCGGAAACGCCAGGGCCATCTTGAGCGGCGAACGTGTTGCGCTGAATTTAATGAGCCATCTTTCTGGGATTGCCACCTACACGTCATCGTGCGCGGAGTTGATTGCGCACACAAAAGCGAAGATTCTGGATACGCGAAAGACGATGCCGCTCTGGCGGGATTTACAGAAGTTCGCGGTAAAGTGCGGCGGCGGGGAGAATCATCGCAAGGGGCTTTATGATCAAGTTCTGATCAAGGACAACCACCTGGCACTCTGGGGCACGAACGACCCTGCGGGCGCTGTGCGTGCCGCCCGAGCGAAATTTCCGATGCTGAAGATTGAATGTGAAGTGGTCGATCTCGCCGGGCTGAAGAATGTCATTGAAAACTCCGAACCGGATTTCGTTCTGCTCGATAATTTTTCGATCGCGAAATTGAAAGAGGCGGTGGAGTGGTACGCCGAATTCCGCACAAAATCCAACGGAAGAAACGCGCAGGTTTCGCTTGAAGCGTCCGGCGGGATCACGAAAGAGACACTCGTTCAGATCAGCGAAACGGGAGTTGACCGGATTAGCATCGGAGGAACAACACACACAGTCGAGCCACTTGACATATCACTTGAAATGCGTTTCTAAGACACCAGAAAACGTGTGCAGAAAACATTTTGAAAAATAATTTGTGCTGGGATTTTCCAACGCATTTCGATAAAAAATCATTAAGTGATTCACGCCCTATCTTTACAAAATACAAACAACAGCGCCAAAAATCCGAACATAACTATTGGCATGCTTTAATGGTCAATTACGAAACATATAATCGTATAAAGCATTTGATAAAAACATATTGCAAGACATTTTAAACGATTATAAATACTTAAAAATTACTCTTTTCGACTCAGTGACATGTGCTAAAGTTCTCGTACTAATGCACAGCGCGCCCAAGAAACGGGTAACGGTGAAGGGGAAGACATCATGAGATCGATGCAGACTTTTTGCGGCCCTGTCTTTATAAAAGACCATCCACCGGCTAGTACAACAAAAAACAAAACGATAATGCTCGTGAGTGCGTGCAAGCACCATTGAAGCCAATGTCGTTCACTTCACTAAAACTAAACGTTTCATTTTCATATTGCGCTTAACGCAAGCGTGATGATGTATTGAATTAACACCACCGGACTAAGAGGTACGGCGTGTGCTAGGAGCATTTTTTTGTCGAAACACGTTTGTGAACCTTTGTCGATTACGGAATCCGTTATGGCTCATTTGCGCCGAGTCATTGATGGGTCGTCGTTCGACTCCTTTTTCGCGGGCTTGTCCTTCCGCGCAGAGGACGATTGCAGCGTGTCTGTCGTTGCTCCGACGCGCTATGCGAGCGAACGATTGTCTCGGCTTTACAAGAAGGATATTTTGATCGGGGTACGCGTTGTATTCCCGAAGGTGACGGAAGTGAATTTTTGCGTTGGTCGGCCCGGATTTGAATCAACTGCAGCGGTTGGGGCGATCTTAAATAA
>JANXLS010000381.1 GCA_025355035.1 Planctomycetota bacterium
CGATGAAGTCGCTCGCGGCCGCGCTATTATTCCGTCGAACATCAATCACCCCGAACTCGAACCGATGATCATCGGCCGCAATTTTCTCGTGAAGATCAACGGCAACATCGGCAACTCTGCCGTCACGTCCTCAATCGAAGAAGAAGTCGAAAAGATGGTCTGGGGCACCCGCTGGGGCGCCGACACCATCATGGATCTCTCGACCGGCAAAAACATCCACGAAACGCGCGAGTGGATCATCCGCAACTCCGCCGTCCCGATCGGCACCGTCCCAATTTATCAGGCGCTCGAAAAAGTCGGCGGCAAAGCCGAAGAACTCACGTGGGAAATCTACCGCGACACGCTCATCGAACAGGCTGAACAAGGCGTCGATTACTTCACCGTTCACGCCGGTGTGCTGCTCCGCTACATCCCGCTCACCGCGCGCCGCATCTGTGGCATCGTCTCGCGCGGCGGTTCGATCATGGCCAAGTGGTGCCTCTCCCATCACACCGAAAGTTTCCTTTACACGCATTTCGAAGACATCTGCGAAATCATGAAAGCCTATGACGTCAGCTTCAGCCTCGGTGACGGACTGCGCCCCGGAGCTATCGCCGACGCCAACGACGCCGCCCAATTCGGCGAATTGCAGACGCTGGGCGAACTCACCAAAGTCGCCTGGAAGCACGACGTTCAGACCATGATCGAAGGCCCCGGCCACGTGCCATTGCAATTGATCAAAGAAAATATGGACAAGCAACTTCACGAATGTTACGAAGCTCCCTTCTATACGCTCGGACCGTTGACGACCGACATCGCCCCTGGCTACGACCACATCACCAGCGCCATCGGTGCCGCGAACATCGGCTGGTACGGCTGCGCGATGCTCTGCTACGTGACGCCCAAAGAACACCTCGGTCTGCCCAATCGCGAAGACGTGAAAGATGGCGTGATCGCTTATAAAATCGCCGCGCACGCAGCCGACTTGGCCAAAGGTTTTCCGGGCGCACAATCCCGCGACGACGCTCTGTCAAAAGCCCGTTTCGAATTCCGCTGGGAGGACCAATTCAATCTGTCGCTGGACCCCGACACCGCCCGTGAATACCACGATGAAACCCTCCCGCAGGACGGAGCCAAAACCGCCCATTTCTGTTCCATGTGCGGCCCGCATTTCTGCTCGATGAAAATCACGCAGGACGTCAGAGACTACGCCGACGCGCTGGGCCTTGCTGAAGAAGAAGCCCTCAAACGCGGCATGGAAGAAAAGTCCGCTGAGTTCCGAGAAAAAGGCGGCCAAGTCTATCAAGCGGCAGGCGGGGAGTAATTTTAGTCGATGGCTCGCTCCGAGAGCGTTGACGAAGCACATTTTTTCGGGTGTAGCGGAGTAGGCCGGCATTCATGGAACCTCCTGATCCCCCGCCCCCTCGCGGCCCATCCCAAATCACGCTCGCCGATTTGATGCTGACCATTTTCATCGTCGGCACAATAATGACCGGCTGGCGAAACACCCATGAAGAAACTTTCGTTCCAGCCGGAATTCTGATCAGCGCCATGATCGGAATTCTATTCCTCTATTGCCTGACTACAGCCGCCCGGCATCGCATCGCCGATCGAAAATCAAGATGGTGCTACGCGATTGGAATGATGATGACAGGCGTCGGTTGCATCACGACAGGCGTTGGTCTTATCGTCACGTTTGTGCTGGGACTCGGCAAAAATAATTATTGGTGCCCCTTGCTCATTCTAACCGCATTCGCCTTTTCATTATTCTTCGGCGGCATCGCGATCCAGGAACGCGCTTTGGATTACGGCAACGGCGAATAGCGATTCCAATGATTGCATTTCCCTCGCAGAAACACTCCTAACCCGTTCCCGTTTTTCTTTTTTAAATTCTTTTCAGAATATCGGAAGATTCCGTTTTTGCTTT
>JANXLS010000432.1 GCA_025355035.1 Planctomycetota bacterium
CGCAGATGATTTCGAATTCTCATCTGCGTTCACTGTGTTGATCCGTGTTCCGATCCGCATTTCGGTAAGGTCCAAACGTTCACCGTTCCCCACGCAACTCCGCTGCCTTCCGCGCGAGTTGGATGAATTCGCGGCGGTAGCCGCCTTCATCCGGACCGCGGCAATCGTCGGCCCAATCGATGACGTGCTTCATGCCCGCGTTGCCGATCAATTGAGACCGGCGCAGTACCTGTCCGAAGAGCGCCACACTCGCTGCAAACTTGAACTCCGACGACGCGCGTTCGAAGCCTTCGCCTTTGTCCGTGAACGGGATTTCGAGGCGCTTGCTGACGTTGCCTTCGGGTGACTTGTAGCGGATCTTTACGGTCAGCAGTTCCGGGCTCGCGTCCGTGTTCACCGGTTCGGCCGGATGTGCTTGATACTTCAGGCCATCGATGCCCGGAGTTCCTCGCGTTCCGGTCATCACGATTTCGTAGAACGCCGTCACCGTGTGACCAGCTCCCAGCACACCGGCATCCTTCGAGTCGTTGTTGAAATCCTGCGCGGGCATCGCTCGCTTTTCGTAGCCGATCAAACGATATTCCGAGGCGCGCGCCGGATTGAATTCGACCTGGAACTTCACGTCCTTGGCCACTGCGACCAGTGTCGAATTCATCTGCTCGACCAAAGCCTTGCGGGACTCTTCGGCGTTGTCGATGTACGCGTAATTCCCGTGACCTTTGTCGGCGAGCTTTTGCAGCATCGCGTCCTTGTAGTTGCCCATGCCGTAGCCCAGCGCGGTCAGGAACACGCCGCTCTGGGACTCGTTTTCGATCATTTTTACGAGCGCTTCCGGCGACGTGACACCAACGTTGAAATCGCCATCTGTTGCGAGGATGACGCGGTTGAGGCCGCCTTTGATGAAATTGTTCTTCGCGACGCTGTACGCCGTCTGAATCCCCGCGCCGCCGTTGGTGCTGCCCGACGCCTGCAACGAATCGATGACGTTTAGGATGCGTTCCTTGTCCGAACAATTCGTCGATTGCAACGGTACGCCCGATTCGCCAGCATATGTTACGATCGCCACGCGATCCGTTTCGCCCAAGCGCCGGACGAGCGACTTCATTCCGTCCTTCACCAGCGGTAAGCGGTTCGGAGCATCCATCGATCCCGAAACATCGATCAGGAAGACGAAGTTACTCTGCGGGCGTTTGTTCTCGACCAGATCATGCGATTTGACCGCAACGCGAACCAATCGGTGAGCGGTGTTCCACGGACACGCCGCGCTTTCGACGCTCGTCGAAAACGGATCGGCCGTCTTCTCCATCGTGTAGTTGTACTTGAAGTAGTTGATCAACTCCTCAACGCGCACCGCTTCCGGCGGCGGCAACTGCCCTTGTCCCAGGAAGCGCCGCACGTTCGAATACGCCGCCGTATCCACATCCGCCGAAAACGTTGAAAGCGGAGCGTTGCGCACGGATTCAAATTCGTTCTCGGGCAGAACGGGGTACGCTTCGCCGCCGCTTTGAACGATCGGCGGCTGGGGCGGAGTTTTACTGTAATTTCCGTGAATAGTGATTACGGCGATGTCGCCGGAGTCCGGTTTCTTGGCACTCGGTGTCGTTCTCTGATCGATGTCGTGAGTAGGTTCTACTTTCTTCCCATTTTTTGATACAGCTTGGTCGGCGTCTTTGATTTTGGAGGAAACACGATTGAGATCATCAAAAATATTTGGTTCCAATTTTTTCTTGTCCTCTCGCTTAGAACTTTCGGCGACAGCATGAAAAATCTTCGTCGCATCCGGATTGCCGTAAGCGCTTTTCGTGTCCGGACGTTCTGTTTTGACAATTTCAAAATGATCGTCAAGATTCACTCTGTCCAGAACACCCTGCGGAACATCCAACGCCGGTTTTGCCGGGGTTGACATCGTTGGGGGGGCTTTTTCCCTACTCGTAACACGCTCTACATCCTTACCGTCCAGAATGATGGCTGGAAAACCGGCGCCGCGTCCAGAGCGCGAGCCAAATGTCGAAGACTCAACTAATGGTATTTTCACGCCGCTGGCGGTATTCGCGTTTAATGAAGTCGTGTCATTAACCGGTGCAACCGTAACGGGCGACGGGACCGTTTTTGAAGTGGCATAGCCGCTGAATATCGGGTTGTCTGCTTGCGTTTTCTTATTTACACTCGACGTAATTTGATCGAAAGTCGTCGAAGGATTCTCCTTGGTTTTCTGCGAACGGGCCTTTTCCAAGTCAGCTTGAGTAATCCTGAAGTCCTCAGATATTTCCTTTGACTGCTGCAACTTTTCTTTTTCACTGTACTTGAACTCCGGTTTCAGCGCATCACGACGACTAACGTTGGAGGGTGTTGCTTCCATGCAAGATGCCATTTCCGCTCGTTTCGCCAGCGGAGACCAACTATTGCCAAAATACGTGGCCCCCAATAGCCCGATCGTCACCAGCGCGGCCGCCGATGCGACCCACGTCCACTTGCGTGACGGTTGCGCGGCAACAACGCGGGGCATCGTCGCAACGGGCTTCGCCCGGGCGAGGTCCGCGAAGCGTTCCTGCTTGAGTTCATCGGCCAGCAACCCGGCGGTTGCCCGGATGTCGTCGACCGTCTTCCGCGCGGACGGATCGTTCGTGAGATGGGCTTCAATGCGCGCGCCTTCGGCGGCGTCGACTTCATTCAACGCAAACGCGGTGAGGCGTTCGTCGTCAATGGGTGGAAGTGTTGCAGTCATGGTGAAATCCTTTTAGTTGGATCGAATCGTTTTTGAAGAATGTGCCGCTCCCGGGCGGGCGCGGTTCTTGCGATGGGTTTATGCGTCGCGCATTTTCTCGCGCAGCGTTTTCAAGCCGGTGTGGATCAGGAAGCCGACGTTCGAAACCGACAGCCCGGTCACGGACGCGATTTCCTTGTAGGACAGATCGTTTTGAAATTTCAGCCGGATCACTTCCTGCTGGTTGGTCGGGAGGCCATCGAGTTGAGCGGCGATTCGAGCGTTCGCTTCGCGGCGTTCGGCGGCGACCGGCGGTTCCAGCGTGATGTTCCCGGCGCGCATATCGGGTTCTGCGAGCGCAATCATGTGGTGTTCCTTTCGTCTGGCATCCAACGCCCGCGAACGGCAGACGCTGAAAAGCCATTCCCTGAGATAAGTAATCACGTCCTCACGCTTCTGCTGGCAGAGGCGCACGAATGTTTCCTGTACGGCGTCGCGAGCCGATTCGGGGCAACCTGTGAGGCGAGCCGCGTAGAGCGCCAGAGGCTCTTGATAAAGCCGCACAGCCTCCCGAATCCAATCCGATTCAGTCTCCGCCTCGCCCGTCATCCCGGACATGGTTGGACCTTTCAAAGTCATCATCAATGGTGTTGCCGTCGTTGAGCACATGCGTTCTACAAGAGAACGTACGACAGCAGAAATCAATAGCTAAAAAATAAAGAAAATTCTACCGCGGAGGGGGAGGGATGCGTTTGGATCGAGGATTATGGAGTAGCGAGTTTGGACGGTGCCGGGGAGCAGTACGCTGCTCCGTGCCTTTTTCAGACGTCATGAAATCTTCGCGCAGATTCGCGAAGATTCGCGTCATTCGATGAGAATAGCCGTTGGCTTTTAATTCTCGTCCTCGGGATTCGGCGACTTGATGTCGCGTCCGCCCTGCTGCAAATAATGCCACAGCGCTTCCGCCTGCTTGTGACCATCGCCTTCGAAGAATTCAGTCTTTTGATTCTTGCCGCCTTTGAAGAATGATGTCATGCCCGTGCCCGGTTCCATGCGCGTGGGTTCGTTCAACCATTTATAATAAAACGGCTGCATCAGGCGTTCTTTTACGTATTTCAAATTGATCGCCGGCCACTCGAACGCCTGTTTCGTGCGGACGTTTTCGCCGCCGATTTTATGGCACTGCGCGCACGCGAATCCGCCGTTGGTCGCCGCGATCTTCGCACCCACTTCGACCTGTTCGGCATCCACTTTAAACACCGGCGGATTGATCGTCGGATAGCCGTGTTCAATTGCCAGTCCCTTCGCGATCAGCGCCGCGCGCGAATGAAATCCCGGCATACGCGCCTTCAGCCAGATGCGCGGCTTGTAATCCATGTTTCCGTCAATGAAACGCGACGCCCAATCCGGCTTCAACTTTTCGCCGATCCACGTCAGCGACGGGATGTGCTGCTTGACCTTGCCTTCGCCCGCGCCTTCCGCACCGTCGGCACCTTCTTTTTCGGGTTGTTTGTACGCGGCTTGTTCGGCATCGATATCGTTCTCTTCAGGCGCCCAAAACGACTGCTTCCCGTCGCGATTGTGGCAGACGGTGCAGCGCATCGAAGCGATCTGCCGTTCAGCGAATTCCGGCAGCACTTCGCGCTGTAGCGAACTGCGATCCGTTGCCGCAAAGGCCAGCAATGCGTTGCGTTGTTCGGACGTCAGATGGAAGTTCGGAGCCTTCCCAATCGCTTCTTCTTTCTCAGCCATACAACCTTTGATCCAATTGTCACCGCCCATTGTCTTGAACGTTTTGCTCTGCATTTTGTTCGCCACGCTGGGGCCGGCGTTGTGGCAATTCAAACAGCCAAGCGTTTCAACGAGTTCCTTTCCGTGCGCCACGTCTGATTTGTTCTTCAGTGCCGGGATCGCCTCGCCTTTGTTTTCATCGGCGATGGGCAGGTGCAGAATGAACGTGCTGATGTCTTTGATTTCCTCGTCGCTGAAGCGGAAATCCGGCATGCGAATCCACGCGTAGTGCGCGTCGGGCTTATGCAAAAATTCGCGCAGCGCCGTCGGCTTCCATTTGTCTCGAACGTATCCGAGCATCACGCGGCCCGGCTGCTGCTTTTGCGAATTCGGTAACACGTGGCAACCGACACACCCAAAATTCGTGAACGTGTAGCCGGCTTTATCGAGCTCTTCTTTCGACGGTTCCGCCTCTGCTTTCGCGTCCTTCGCACCGAGCGTGGCAAGGAACCCCGCGATGTCTTCAGCGTCTTTTTCCGCGGACGGTCCGTGCAGCAATTGCGGCATCGTCGATTCGTTGCGCAGCTTGCGCGGATCTTTCAGCCACGTCGCGATCCACGGCGCGTTCAAACGCCGTCCGGCTTCCGAGAGATTCGGCGCATCCATTGTCAATTCCGGCATCGAATCTTTCGTTAGATTCGCGCCGAGATGCTCGCCACCGTGGCACGATTCGCAGCGCATCGAAGCATACAATTCGCGGCCTTTGTGCATGCGCACCGTTTCGCGGAACTGTGTATTCTTTTTGTCGTAGGACAACCGATTGGGCGAGAGCGATTCCGGGAAGAAGCCGTCCGTGGCGTCGATCTCAGCCGAGCGCCAATTGAGTCGCACAATCGCGTCGCCTTTGACCGGGCTTTCGTACGAAATCAGGAAATGATTTTTGCCCTGCCGCAGCTTCACTTTTTTGCCTACGGTGCTCTCAAAATTGTCGCCGCTTGCCGAATAGACTTCGACTTGTTTCGTCGAATCGTCTTTCTCTTTTTGCGTGACAACAATGCTGATCTTCCCGCGCCCTTCAGCCGCGAAGATGTAGTCGTCTTTGATATCGACTTTCAGATCGCCTTCCCATGTGGCTTTGAATGGCCCGGGCGCCATGAACGCCGACGGGGGCGTACCTTCAGGAACGAAGAGATTCGGAATGCGCGCAAGTCGGCGATCGACGACGCCTGGCTGCGCGAGCGATTCGATTGTCAGCGACAAGCCTGCGTTGTTCTTGGCCTCTTCGTCGTCCAGCGCATCCAACGGCGGGACAACAATTTTCGCGCCTCCACCGCCACCGGAACTCATCGAGTTCGCGCCGGTTTCCGTAACAACTTCGTTCATCGGTTTGACTTGATAGGCGAGATAAAATCCGAATGCGGCGAGCAATAAAAGCATCCCGACAAAAACAGTTCTGGCGTTCAACAGCCACCTCACTTCGACGAGTTATATTCTGCGTGTGCCGATCGGCGTGACGTACGCGAAAATCGACCAATATGATTGTGGATTCGAGATGGAATAATTCAACCGAAAAACGGGACGCGATTGCGAAAGAAATGATTTTTCGAATACTGCCTAATGATCCGATATGTTTTGATGCATGTGGATTATCTGCAAGGGGTGGCGACGAAGGAAGACTTCAGATGCAGAAAAGGATGCGATCGTGACAAACAATGCCCTGCCGCCAAAGTTGCAGATTCATCTCAGTACCGCACTGGCGCTGATGTTCCTTGCCGGGCTCATCATGGCCTTCAACTTCCTGCCGGAAATTCGCACGGAAGATTCGACGTTCGGACCGTTGCGTCAAACCGTGACGCGAACCGCGAAGGAATACGGTTGGCCCGCGCCGGTGGTCACGCACGTCCAATATTCGAGCAAAACGTTCGACGCGCTCAAGCCGTACACCAATGAATGGCAGACTTCCTACACGCTCGCGATGGGCGGGATGGATTTGTTCTTCGCGCTGTTCCTGCTCGTCATCATGTGGCGACTCTGCGAAGCGTGGATACGGCACAACGAAAATCCGATTGGGATTGCGGAATGAGTCCGGAGAAACTCGGCTGTTCTTCTCGACGTTTAAGAAGCCCGTTTCGTTAGTCGCTTCGCCCATTTTTTCCCGACCGTTGGCGGGGGCAGCGGCTTCTTGTCTTTTTTCAAAATGCGAATCCACTCGTCAACTATTTTGCACAACCCCGCGTAAACCTGCACTTCGTTGTCGCCGTGACAACACTTGCCAACAACGCCGGGAGGGACATTGGCCGATGAAACACCCGTCTTCTTCCGGCCATTCGACAATCTTGATGTAATTCGCGCGTTCTTTCGTTGGCGTGATTCCAAAATTTTCGCCGTCACTTCGCGTTCCTGGTAGCGATGCGCATCGTCGCCAACCTTCCGGACAAGGTTACGTGCATTTCTTTAGGATGTACTCAACTCTACTTCTTAACCTCGTCCTTTTTCTTCTCCTCCGGTTTCTTCTCGTCTTTCTTCGGCTGCTTCTTCGGTTCGTCCTTTTTCTCTGGCGGCATCATCCCGGCGAACTTTTCGCCGCCCGGGATGAAGTTGATTGTGTAGTCCAAATCCTGTTTCAACTTCGTGCCGTCTACCGCATCGATTTTGTACGAAATGACCATGTTCGTGCAGAGCTTTATGTTTGCCAGTTCGAGCTTCACGGTCTTGCCGTCGGGTTCGAGTTTTGCGCTTTTGATTTCGACAACATCGCGTTCGGCGCGGTTGCCGCACTTGTGGTGCTTCGTCGGGTCTTCGAGGCTGTATTCTTCCGAACCGTAGGCGCTGGAATACTTGATGTTGAAGCGCCGCACGTCCCAGTTGGATGCGTCTTGCGCGCTCGTTGGATCGAGCTTTTCGTTGAACGCAATCGTCAGCCCGTTGTTGGCGATTTTCACATCCATCGGCGCGTTGTACGGCTTGCCCGTGTAGCGGACGCGCTGCAAACAACCTGTCTGAGGCGCGCTTGTCTGCCAGCCTTTCATCCCGACTACGTAGACTTGTCCGTCGGTCGGATTGACGCGCGCGCGCATGATGCCGCTGGCGAATTCGAGCGGGAATTTCACCACGCCGCCTTGAACGTCGTCGCCGTATTTTTCGATCAGCGTCGCGAACAGTTTGCACTTGCCGTAGGACATGTGAAGGAGGCGGTTGCTCAGCGGACCCCAATTTGCCCCGCCCCACACCTGTCCGCCGCATGAATTATCTTCGTCATACGGCACCCAGCACAACGGATTCGCGCGCGGACCGACTTTCGAATCGGCGTACGCGTCGAGTTGGAAGCCGTAGAAGCCATCCTTCTTGATCCAATTGATGGGGCTCGACGGCGTCCAATTTCCCTGGTTGTCGCCGGTCGTGATTTCGTTGTGCGGCCCGACGCACATGCCGTTCGGTGCGCGGAAGCCTTTGCAGAACACCTCGGCTTTCTCGCCGTTCTTGTCGACGCGTACCATCGTCCCGTGGAATTTTGCGCCGCCGGAACTGAGGTTGCTGCCTTTCATGTAATAAAAATTTCCGTCGGTATCGGTGTGCAGATCGTGCGCGAATTCGTGGTAGTCCGGGCCGACGGTGCAATCGTTGTTGAAGCATTCGTAGTAGTCGGCTTCGCCGTCTTTGTTGAGATCGTAGAAGCGCGTGATCTGGTCGCGGCCGAGCGTGTAAATCTGGTCGTCAACAATCTTCAATCCCAGTGTTGCGAAGAGGCCCGTCGCGTAACGCGTCCACTTCACTTTTTCGAGCGTTTTGTCGATTCCCGAGACGATCCACACATCGCCACTCATCGTACACACCGCCGCTCGACCGTCTTTAAAAAAGTCGACGCCGGTGATGCGCATGTAAGAACCGTACTCATTTTCGAACGGAACAGTGATCGTATCGACGACGTAGGCTTGATCGTCAGCCGCCACTTTGCCGACGACATCGATCGGCTTCCAGCGCGGCGCTCCGCCGTTTTTGACGACGCCATCGAAATCGACTGTCGGAATTTTCGTGTCGGCGAGCGCTTCGAATTTGGCTTTGTCGGCTTTCGTCGCCTGGCAGATTTTTATCGTGAATTTCGCGGGGGCGGTCAGCGCTGGAATTTTGACGAGAACGCGCTTGCCATCGAGCGCGAATTCAGTGCCTTCAGGTGCGCCGTTCAAGCTGGCGTAAATGGAATACTCCGCACTGTTGGGTTTCTTGGCGTCTTTGCAATCCAGAGTCGCGCGATTTTTCGACGCGGCGGACGACGCTTCAGCGCTGTCGTCTTCGAGCAGCAACATCGTCAACGGCTTCGATGATTTTCCGATCTGGATCGAGCGCGCGAAGACATTCAGACCGTCGCTGTCGTCGAAGCTCGGCTGTTCCAGTACATCGGCGTCGCCGACGGTGTAATGCATAATGACTTTGCGGCCATCCAGATAAACGCCTTTGTACTTCGCGAAATCCTTCGGCAAAGGGCCCTCGGCGCGGCCTTTCGAATCCTTGTCGCGCGGGTCTTCGAACTTGCCATCCTTCGCCCAACCCACACTCTTCCCGCCCGTGCCGAATTGCGGCGTACCTTTTATACGAGGATGATCAGCAAGACCGTCGCGACCGTAGTTCAATCCAAGATAATCGCCAATCCAACCGACGGAGTAGCGCAGCATCTCCGTGTCAAAACTCACCGCCGCCTGTTTCTTGTCACCGAGGCGAATCGCCATGCCCTTGAGTGCAATGTTTCCTGCCGAAGGATACGTGCTTTCAACCGATGCGCCAAGGAATGGGCCGTAGTCCATCTTCTCGTGAGGCCCTTTGTTTTCAGCCGGCTTGGTCTCGGCTTTTTTCGGCGGAGTTTTTTTATCCCCGCCGTTGGGCTTCGGCTTTTCTTCAGCGAACGAATGAGCAACAAAAAGCAGTGGGAGAACAAGGACGAGTTTCGTGAACGACATGTGCGTTGAATCCTGTTGGAAAGTGACGTTTCAGTATGGCGAACACTACTTTTTCTTTTCGTCCTTCTTGGGTTCTTCTTTTTTCTTGGGTTCCGGCGGGAACATGCCGGGGCTCTTTTCGCCGCCGGGGATGAAATTGATTGTGTAGTCCAATTCCTGTTTCAACTTCGTGCCGTCCGCGTTTTGGATTTTGTACGTAATGACCATGTTCGTGCAAAGCTTCACATTGGCCAATTCGAGCTTGACAGTCTTGCCGCCGGCGTCGAGTTTAACGCTCTTGACTTCGACCACGTCGCGCGCATTTCGATCGCCGCATTTGTGTTTCTTCGTCTCGTCATCGACGCTGTATTCGTCCGAACCGTATCCGGCGGTGTACTTCACGTTGAAGCGGCGGACGTCCCAGTTGGATGCGTCCTGCGCGGATTCGGCGTCGAGTTTTTCGTTGAACGTAATCGAGATGCCGTTGTTCACGACCTTCGCTTCCATTGGCGCATTGTACAACTTGCCCGTGTAACGGATGCGTTCCAGCGCGCCGGTTTCCGGGGCGGATGTCTGCCAGCCTTTCATCCCGGCGAGCCACACTTGGCCGTCTGTCGGATTCACGCGACCACGCATGATGCCGCTGGCGAATTCGAGCGGGAACTTCACCACGCCGCCCTGCACGTCCTCGCCGTATTTTTCGATCAGCACCGAGAACAGTTTGCACTTGCCATAGGACATGTGAAGAAGCCGGTTGCTCAGCGGGCCCCAATTTGCGCCGGACCAGACTTGGCCGCCGCACGAGTTGTCTTCTTCGTAGGGAACCCAGCAGAGCGGGTTCATGCGCGGGCCTTTCAACGTGTCGGGATAGAACTTTTCCTGATGGCCGTAGAAGCCGCCTTTCTTGATCCAGTTGATCGGGCTCGATGGCGTCCAATTGCCCTGGTTGTCGCCGGTCGTGATTTCGTCGTGCGGGCCGACGCACATACCGTTGGGCGCGCGGAAACCGACGGCGAACATTTCGGAGGTCAAACCGTCTTTGCTGACTTTCACCATCGTACCGTGGTACTTGGCCCCGTCGGGGCTGAGGTTACTGCCCTTCATATAATAGAAGTCGCCCTTCGTGTCGGTGTGCAAGTCGTGAGCGAATTCGTGGTAGTCGGGGCCGACGGTGCAATCGTTGTTGAAGCTTTCGAAGTAGTCGGCTTCGCCATCGTTGTTGAGATCGTAGAAGCGCGTGATCTGGTCGCGACCGAGCGTGTAAATCTGGTCATCGACGATCTTCAATCCCAGCGTCGCGAACAAGCCGGACGCATAGCGCCGCCACGTGACCTTTTCGAGATTCTTGTCGAGGCCGCTGACAACCCACACGTCACCGCTCATCGTACACACCGCCGCGCGACCGTCTTTGAAAAAGTCGACGCCGGTCAAACGCATGTACGCGTTCCATTCGTTGTCGAACGGAACGAGAACCTTGTCGACGACATACGCGCCGATCGATTCAAGCGCCTTTGCTTCGACTTCCGGCATGAGTTTGATACCGGCGAATATTTTTTCTTCGTCGGTCTGGTTCCACTTTTTGCCTTCCGGCAGCGCCTTTTTCGCGGCTTCGATTAAGGGATTCGCCTGTGGGCGCTTCGCTTCTTTCGTCGCGCGCGCTTCGGCCGACTCGCCCATGGTTTCAATCGGTTTCCAACGCGGTGCGCCGCCCTTCTTCGTTACGCCATCGAAATCGACGTTCGGGATCTTCGTTGCAACGAGACCTTCGAACTTGGCTTTGTCTTCCTTTTTCACGCTGGCGATTTTGATTGTAAAGGTGGCCGGAGCGGTGAGCGCCGGAATTTTTAAGAACACTTTCTTTTCGTTGATGCTGAGTGTCGTGCCTTCCGGGGCTCCGACCAGAGCGGCGAGGATCACATTTTCTTTCAGATCGAGCGTCGCGAGTGTCTTTGTGGCGGTGGAGCTCGCTTCGGCTTTTTCGTCTTCGAGCAGCAATGCAGTGAGAGGCTTTGACGACTTGCCGAACTGAATGGAACGTACAAAAACGTCGATGCCGTCGCTGTCGTCGAAACTCGGCTGTTCGAGAATGTCGGCATCGCCGACAGTGTAGTGAAGAATAACTTTGTAGCCGTCGAGGTAGACGCCCTTGTACTTCGCCCAATCAGTTGGGAGCGGACCTTCGAATCGGCCGGTCGTGGCCTTGCCGCGCGGGTCGTCCCATTTGTCGTCCTTGGCCCAACCCAAGCTTGTGCCTTTTGTGCCGAACTTCGGCGTCCCTTTTACGGTCGGATGGCCTTCGAGACCGTCGCGACCGTATCCGAGCGCGAGATAATCGCCCGTCCAGCCGACGGAATAGCGCAGCATTTCCGTGTCAAAACTGACTGCGGCCTGTTTCTTATTCCCGAGACGAATGGCCAGACCTTTCAGTGCGTAGTTGCCGCCGGCAGGGTAACTGCTTTCGATCGTGCCGCTGAGGAACGGGCCGTAGTCCATCGCTTCGTGAATCGGATTGCCTGCGGCACCGCCGCCACCACCCCCGCCAATCTTTGCGTTTCCAACGATTTCTTTTTTGCCTTCCGGGCGTTTCTTCCAAGCGGCCTCATCGAAGTCGATTTTTTCAGCGCCCTTCGCATGGCTGAGGTGCTTGGCGTCGATCGTTTCCATTTTGCCGCCCGGCACTTTCCATCCGACCACGCATTCCGCGCCACCGCCGCCCTGGAAGAACTCGACGACGAGTTTGTGTTCGCCTGCATGCAATTCGATCTCGCCTTTTTGGAACGTTGACGGATGAACGCCGCCGTTCTTGACGATTTCTTTGCCGCCGACAAAGAGGCGTGATCCATCGTCGGAGCGCGTCGCGAATTCGTATTTCCCATCCTTGTCTGCTTTAATGAAACCCGTCCAGCGCGCGTGGAAATTGCTGCTCATGCGGATGCCGTAAAAGTCGTCGCCGGTATCGCCAAACGCGACAGAGGGATCAACACGAACATACGTTGGTTTGACGCCATCGATTTTCATAAAATCGTTGAGCGCTGCCGCCGACTGGAAGTACTCGCCGACCAGCCCGGGTACGTGTTCAACGTCTTCGGCGTTCGCTCTTCCAACGAACACACTGACAGCCACCATTGCAACAAAAATCGAAATGCGTTTCATCTATTTTTTCCACACGTTTGAGCCTCCTCAGAGGCGAGGTGATGCAATTGGGGCTGAGCGCAAAAGCGCACAGCCCCAAACCGCATGAGTCCAAGCAAAATGAGCTCTGA
>JANXLS010000447.1 GCA_025355035.1 Planctomycetota bacterium
CCCCCCCCCCCGTTTCGGCTCCCAAGTACTCGGAATGCCTACGAGGACCGGTCAACGGATGTCCAATATGTCGCAACCTGTTTAAGAAATATGCACGTTGTTATTTATTTCTAAAAATCCGAGGGTTAGAATCCGTATATATAAATTCAAAAAAGCTTTAAGTTGGAAAGGAGCACATGTGCACTCAAGGTTAAAAAATTGATATAATATCAAGTTGATTTGGCCGCGTTTCACTTTAAAAACGTTTGCATGATTGTGGGCATCGGAATCGACTTGATCGAAATTGAACGAATTCGCGCGGTTTACGCTCGGCATTCGAAGCGTTTCGCACACCGGATCCTCACCACAGCCGAACATCATTACGTGATGCGATTCGCTGAGCCCAGCCAACGTTTGGCCGGTCGTTGGGCCGCCAAGGAGGCCGCACTAAAAGCATTGGGCACCGGACTCGCCGACGGCATCGGATGGAAAGACGTCGAAATCCTCCCCGATCCCCAGGGTAAACCGCATCTCTATTTCCACGGTAAAGCACGGGACCGAGCCGTTGACTTGCACGCCGAATTCGCCCACGTCACCATTACTCACTCGGATTCACTGGCCATGGCTCAGGTCATTTTGGAGAAAAGTTGAACCACAAAACGCATTCGTTTCGTCCGATATTCCTTAAGATTGGCCCTCAAAATGCAAGTTACTTTTTTCAACAGTAACTAGTGGTTCGGCAATGCTGATTTGATAGGTATGCGCCGCGAATTTTTGTCCGGATCGAGGCGCAGACCTATCAAATCAGCGTTGTCGAACTACTAGGCTCATGGAGTAACCAAACTAGCGAAAAACTGAACTTTGAACTTTGAACTTTGAACTTTGAACTTTGAACCGTAGTTAAGAGGTCACCGTGGCTCTCGGACATTCTTTTCGTCAAAACACTATCGGTGGATTGGCCGCCTGCCTATCCTGCGGTAGCGTATTGCCCGAAGATGCCGACGTCTGCCCCATTTGTGGTAAATCCGTCGCCCAGCTGAAAACAATCAACACGCACGACGGTCGTGTCGGCCCGCGCACCGACATGCCGCTCAACGCCGCCGTCACGCCGCCATCCTCCCAAACGCAAGCCTCTAATCTCCTCCCCAAATTCCTGCCCGAGCGCTACGAGCCGGTTAAGATGCTCGGTCAGGGCGGCATGGGAGCCGTTTACCACTGCATCGATCGCCAGCTTGAACGCCCCGTCGCGATCAAAGTCATGACCGACAAATTCCGTGCCTCGCCCCAGGGCGAAACTCGTTTCATGCGTGAAGCTCGAGCGCAGGCCATCGTCAATCACCCGAACGTCTCGACGATCCTCAATTTCGGCGTCAGCCCGGAAGGCAAGCTCTTTCTCGTCATGGAGTACCTCGAAGGCGAGGATCTTCGCGATTTCATCCGCAAACGCTCCCGCGTCGATCCGATGCTCGCCTGTGAACTCATGCGCCAGGCACTCGACGGCCTCCAGGAGGCACACGTCTGCGGACTCGTTCATCGCGATTTAAAACCGTCGAATCTCATGGTCATCAAGGACCATCGCGGCCAACCGTGGGTCAAGATCCTCGATCTCGGTCTGGCGAAAATGGTCGGCGGCCAAACCGATCTGCTGACCATCACGATGGACACCGCCAACCAGCTCATCGGCACACCCGCCTACATGTCGCCCGAACAAGTCGCCGGTACCAAAGTTGACAGCCGGGCCGACTTGTATTCAATGGGCGTCGTCTTTTACGAAATGATCGCTGGCCGCCTGCCCTTCGAATCCGAATCGCTCCCCGGCTGGCTGTACCAGCATCTCCACGAAAAACCCGAAGAACCGTCACGCTATAACCCGGAATTGACAAAGTGTCCCCACATTGAGAAATTGCCGATGTGGATGCTCGAGAAAAACCCGGAAGACCGTCCCCAATCCGCCGCCGAGATCGTCACGGTGCTGAAGGGCATTCTCGCCGGAAAATCGATCAACGACCTGATCCCCAATTCACTGCGTACCGACTCGCAAAACCGCATGCCCGCAGTCGGCGGAAACCCCGGACCAGGCGCTCGCTCCCTGGTACCGGCACCCGCGCCAATCCTTCCCGGCGTCCCATCGCAGCCGCCCACAAGTTCAAAGGCACCCGTCAAATTCACCTCCATCCCGCCAGCCGACCGTTCGCGCATGCCTTCGGCCATTCCCGGCATCACGCGCCGCCCATTGGGCATCGGTCCCAATGCAGCCAAAATTCCGCCCGCGTATAGCGCGCCGCCACGAGCGCCCGGCATCGTTCGCCAACCTGCGTCCGCGCAACCGTCTGCGGCCTTGGCGCGTTATGCCACTATTCCGCCGCCTGTGCAGAAGCGTTCGCCGTCGAGCCTGAACATCAACCTCGTCTCATCGATCGCAGGCTTGGACTTCGAGCAGGCACGCGTCAGTTTCGGCAACTCGTGCGCCGACGCCACGAACGCCGAAGCCGGCGGCAATTGGAAGCTTGCACTCAAGAATTGGCAACGTGCTCAGGCTCTCGCCGACATGTACGGCTGCGAGTCCCCCGCGCAACACCTTGAAGCCGCCAAGCGCCAGGTCGATTTCGAAAACACGCTCGCCAAATCCGATATCGCCGCAAAATCCGGCGATTGGCAGATCGCTGACGACCTTCTCTTGAAACTCGCTTCGCCATCCGAAACCGACAAACGTCTCGAAGCCGCACGCGCCAGCTTGCCACGCCGTCTCGTGACAGCGTGGATGGGTATCGCCGTCCAGAAAATTAAACTCTTGCGCGAAGGCGATGTTCGACGCGAACTCTCCGAACGCTACACGATCACCTGCGCCGCCGCTGGCGACATTCCCGGTGCGATTAACTTCCTCGACTCTGTGCCGCGTCGCGTTGAATTGCGTATTGTTTCGTTCGCGCAAGCCCTCGCCGCAGCGATCCGCCACGGCCACACCGACGGCATGAGGCCCTATCTCGATCGTTTGCGAAACGATCTGACCCTCGTCACCGACCCCGGCGAACGCGGCAAAGCCAGCCTCGAAGTCGGCCGCACGTTTGCCGTCTATGGTGACCTCGAAAACGCCGCATCAACGCTTCGCGACGCTCAGCGCTTCTTCAACGAGGCACTCGCAAAAGGCATCCCCATTTCGGTTGCGGATCGAAATGCGCAGATCGAAAGCCGCACGACTCGCCCGTCTCCCATTCCCGCCTCACAAAATTCCGGCAAGGTGTCCAGTGGCGTGAAGAGCGTTCGAGCCTCGTGGTTGACCGCAATCAGTGCCCTCGCCGACGCTCAAGCCGAAGCCGGCCTGATCGACGATTGCCTCCGCAGTCTCTCCGCCATTGACGATCCGTGGACCAAAGCGCTCGTCATGTCCCAACTCGTCCAGAATTTCACGAAAGCCGGACGCCACGATTTGGCCGAACGCCAGGCCTCCACAATCACGTTCGCGCTGCCCAAAACACAGGCTTTGCGCGCCATCGCAATCTCAAAAATCTACCGCGAAGACGTGCTCGGAGCCGAAGAACTTTTGATGGTCATCCCAACGCCAGCCGAACGCCTCCCGATTCTCGGCGTGCTCGCGGTCTACTTTGGCCTGCGCAAAGATCCGACCAAGCCCCGAACGCTGATCGCCAACCTGCTCTCGTCGTCCAAACAGATCAACGGAGCATTGCCCCGTTTCCACGCCCTCGCTGCCGCCGCCGAACCCATGCTCAACGCCGGCCTGCACGACATGGCCCGAGCTGTCTTTGACGAAGCGCTGCAACTCGTCACGCTCATCGACGATCCCGTCGAACGCGTCCGCTGCCTGCTGCATTTGGTGAAACTAAAAGAAGTCCGCCGAGACGCTATTCACAGCACCACGCGAACCATCGCCTTCTCCGGAAAGCCCGCGACGCATTTGCTGGACATGCTCCGCCAAGCCCTGTTCGCAGCGCGTCAAGTGCGCGGCGAACGCGACAAACTCGAATGTTTCGAAACCATGGCGACCCGCATCAGCGCCGCTTATCTTCCAGTAGTCGCCACCGAAATGCTCAACGCCTTCCGCGACGATTCCGACCTGACCGCCATTTACATTGGCCTCACCGCCGGTATGGTGTGAGAAACAGCCCGGTTCCAATTTTCATTTTCCATGTGAC
>JANXLS010000475.1 GCA_025355035.1 Planctomycetota bacterium
TCTCGAAAACTTGCGTCCAAGAGTGGGCACTTACGGCTGCTATGATTACGCACCGCTTCCGCCGGTACCGTTTGTGATGCGGGGTGAGTTCGAATGGCTCGCCGCCGAACGTGTTCAGCGAACGAACCGTATCGGCACAGAAAGGGCACGTGAAAATGCGACAGCCATCATAGCATTGCGCAAAGCTTCTGCGGACATGGGCGTAAAACTGCCACGTGAATTCGTGGGATTCATGGAAACGCCCATGCTGCATCAGCGCATTCGTTCCAACACAGATTGCTTTCTCGACCTGTGCCCGTGCCCAATCCGTTCGCCGATCGGTGATGGCTATTTAATCCGGTTTCTTGCGGATTCTCAGGGATGCCTTTATTGGTATCTTTATTTGACCACCGACGGTAATGATCAAGCAGTTGTTGGGTCGCCGGGATACTATGGCACCGATGCCGATCAATGGCAAGAAGAATCGCCTGATCCGTCGGACTTGGTTTACTGCGCGGAATCTTTCGAGACGTTTATTTGGCGATTCTGGCTTGAGAATGAAATCTGGTATGCTGGATAAGAAAAGAGGCCGATGCCGAAAGTCGGCCAACAGTACCTTGAACAATACCGTTTGAATGCGAAGGGAATGTAACATGAATCGATCTGTGCTGTTCAGTGTAACGCGGGCTGCAATTCTGTGTGTCATGCCCGCCCTAACGGCTGAACTCAAATTCGCTCACATCTTCAGCGACCATGCCATCCTACAGCGCGACGAGCCTGTTCCGGTTTGGGGTTGGGCGGATACGGGAGCGGTCGTCACCGTCGAGTTCGCGGGGCAGACGAAAACCGCCACCGCAGATGCGTCGGGCAAGTGGTTCGTGAAGCTCGACGCCTTGAGCGCCAGCACGGAGCCGCGCACGTTGACGGCGCGCACGACGACCACGGCGACGGTTTCGGATGTGCTCGTTGGCGAGGTCTGGCTGGCTTCGGGGCAGTCCAATATGGGCGTTCCGCTCTCCAGCGCGCACAACGCCGCGACTGAGCTTCCCAAGGCTGACGATCCGCTGTTGCGATTTTATACGGTTTCGAAAAGCACGGCTTCCGAACCGCAACCCGACGTGGCTGGAAAATGGGAAGCGTCCACGCCGGTCACCGCAAAGAATTTCTCCGCCGTCGCGTATTTCTTCGCGCGTGAATTGCGCGCGAAGTTGAATTGCCCGGTCGCGGTTCTGCATTCGTCCTGGGGTGGAACGCCGTGCCAGGCGTGGGTAAGCATGGACGCGTTGCGCAAAGAACCCGCGCTCGCTCGGCGCGTGCAGCAGTACGACGAGGCGCTTGTGGCGTACCGCGACGTTCAAGCCCATCCTGAAAAGGTAGCGCATTACAAAGACGAATTGAAGCGCTGGCAGACGGAAGTGGCTCCGGCTTTTAATGCGGCGATGAAAGAGTACAACGCGAAAAAAACAACCGGTCCCAAACCCGTCCCCGCGCGCCCGGAACCGGCCAATCCCGACCCGATGGCCATCCCGAGCCCCTCGTCGCGTCCGGGCACGCCGAGCGTTATTTTTAACGGCATGATTGCGCCGCTTGCGCCGTACGCATTGCGCGGGGCGATCTGGTATCAGGGCGAGGCCAATGGCAGCGCGGGAATGGAATACCGCTCGTTGTTGCCCTGTCTCATCGGTGACTGGCGAACGCATTGGAAACAGGGCGACTTCACGTTCTTGATCGTGCAGTTGCCTGGCTGGGATTCAGACCCCAAACCGGCCGAACAGCATGGCTGGCCGTGGTTGCGCGAAGCTCAATTGATGACGTGGAAAAACGTGCCGAAGACGGGATTGGCGGTGGGCATCGACGTGGGTGATCCGCATGACGTTCACCCCAAGGACAAACTCGACATCGGCGTGCGACTCGCGCTCGCCGCGCGTAAAATTGCCTATGGCGAGACACTCGTTTACTCGGGCCCGCTTTTTCAGGAATTCAAAGTGGAAGGATCGGCAGTCCGATTGAAGTTCTCGGAGACGGGTACGGGTTTGATGATCGGCCAAGCTCCGTGGCGCGCGGAGAGCGTCGAACCATTTTCGACGGATAAATTGATCGGCTTCACGATCGCCGGAGACGACCACCATTGGTTCGCGGCGGACGCGAAAATCGACGGTGACTGCGTGATTGTTTCTAGCGCGGAAGTATCAAAGCCATTCGCTGTTCGCTACGGATGGGCCAACGCCCCGCGCTGCAATCTGTACAACAAAGAAGGGCTGCCCGCGTCGCCATTTCGCACGGACGATTGGAGCATTTCAAGTGCTGTGAAGCCCGGTGCGAAATGATCCCACGTAGTGGAAGGGGCCTGCTGACCGACGCTACCGGCTACGCCAGCGGTCGATTGCTCACACTGTTGGAACAGCCGTTCAAGCACCAACCCCCAGGCAACGAAGATCGCGAATTCGCCGAAATGCGCTGGGAGGACGCCGTGTCCTTAGAACAATTCACGTTTGAATGTACATGCAGATGCGCCGCGCCGGGCATGCCGGATCGAGG
>JANXLS010000528.1 GCA_025355035.1 Planctomycetota bacterium
GCCGCGCAACTCATCGGTGATCTTCATGATTTCGTGGACGCCCATGCGTCCCTTGAAACCAGAGTTCTCGCATTTCGCGCAACCGCGCGGACGCGGAATTTTTCCGATTGGCGCTTCGTCCAACCCGCGTTCCAACAGTTCGTATTCGTCCGCCGTTGGAAGGTCCATGCCCCGGCACGAGCATACGCGCCGCACCAACCGTTGCGCACAAACGCACACCAGGCACGTCGAGACCATGAATGGCTCGATGCCCATTTCGTCGAAGCGCGTAATCGCGGAAGAAGCATCGTTTGTGTGCAGCGTCGAGAAGAGCAGATGCCCCGTCAATGACGCTTCGATTGCGATCTCAGCCGTCTCCAGATCACGAATTTCGCCGACGAGAATGATGTCCGGATCCTGACGCAAAAAGGAACGCAGCGCGGTCGCAAACGTCAATCCAATATCCTTCTTGACCTGCACCTGGTTCAGCCCGGACAGCGTGTATTCGATCGGGTCTTCAATCGTAACGATGTTCCATTGCGGTGAATTGATTTCGTTCAACGCGGAATAAAGCGACATCGATTTGCCCGATCCCGTCGGGCCGCAGTGTACGACCAATCCGTACGGAGCCTGGATGAGTTCGCGGTAAATCTTCAGATTGTAGTTGCTGAATCCCAACCGATCGAGCGGCAGCGTCGATTTGGTTTTGTCCAAAATACGCGCGCAGATCTTTTCGCCGTGATTGGATGGCAGCGACGAGACACGCAGATCGAGATCGAATTTTGAATTAAATTTGCGATAGACGATGCGTCCGTCCTGGGGCAATCGCCGTTCTGAAATGTTCAGGTCGCTCATGATCTTGAAGCGGCTGACCAGGGCCCGGTGAGCCGCCGTCGGTATCTCCATCATCTCTTTCAAGATGCCGTCAATACGATACCGCACACGGACTTTTCCATCCATCGGCTCGATGTGGATGTCGCTGGCGCCTTTGGCATAAGCGTCTTCGATGATCTGACTGCTGAGTTTCACGATCGCGCCGGCGTTTTCATCTTCATAATCGTTAATCCCGATTTTGAATTCGCCCGAGTGCGAAACAGGAACTTCACCGAATTCTTTTTCAATCGCTTCCTTGGCCTTGTCAATATTTGTGGCCTTAGGGAACGCTGCCGTGATGAATTCGAGAATGTCCTTCTGCGCGGAAACATTTTTCTCGACGATCTTCAAACCGGTGACGACTTCGAAGTCGCTGATCGCCTGAAAATCGTTCGGATTCGCCATCGTCGCCGAACACGAACTTTCGCCGCGCATTTCAATTGGCAGCACACCGTATTTTCGCAGCGTTTCGTCGCCAACCCACTTGATCAGATCCATCTCCGGGCGGAAGTTCGCATCGATTTCGACGTAATGCAATTTCGCCAGCCGCGCGACGTAACCCGCCAGCGCCCGTTCTGAAAATACAGTCGAGGGGTCGAGCGCTTTCTGGATGATCAGCGCGGTGTAATGCGCCACGTCTTCCAGCAGCATGACGTCGTCTTCACCGAACTGTGTGACTTCGTCATAATCCGGGCTGCGATTGAACGCTTGGATGCAGCCGATGCATACGTTGTTGACGACCATCGGCACCGCGACCATCGAGCGCGGAATAAAGATGGAATCGGCTTCGATGTGGTTGTGGAAATGCGGATCGGATCGCACATCCGCGACATGCGATGTGCGCTTGGAACGAATCACCAAGCCCGCAACGCCCGCGTTCATCGGCAGCGTAAGCTTCTCCATGTAAGCGGCTTTGGTTTCAAAATAATTCTTGAGTTCGTCGTCGCCGGCGTACAGATAGGGGCTGAAATAAACACGGCGGTGGCGAATCTTTGCTGCCGCCGGATCGATTGTATAGACGACAATGTTCTGGGCGAACAGCGTGTCGGCGATTTTGCGAATGGTCAGGCCCAGCACGGTGTCAAGATTGTCGTCACCAATGGGCTTGTTCGACGTGAGATGCCGCAACAGCGCATCCAGGATTCGCTTGGAATCCACCATCGACTTGACTTCCTGCATCATCGAACGCTTGCTCATCTCACCGTCTCCGCCAGGGCCGACACCGATTGCGTCGCATCATTATTCGGCATTCACAGGAAAAGTGAAAAGCAAATTCACCCTCCGATTCTTTATATACACGTTGATCTGATGTTTCGCTCATCTCGAGTTGAGATGTGAGCACAACCAGATTCTCCCGGTTTTCCGCTCCCTTGCCGGTGTATTCTTCAGCAAGCCGCGTTTTACTCGTGATTTTTTTAAATTATCCGTATGCTCTTCCCACCATTTATAGGAACCCACTTATCGTGAATGCCCGCCGCATGTTTGCAGCCCTCTGCATCGTTACTCTCACGTTCATTTCGGCAACCTGTTTCGCCGGGGGTGACAAAGCGGGGGAACCGCAGCCGCCGCCGCCGGCGTGGATGAAAATCCCCGCCGCTCCGCCGCTGACGGCTGAAGAAGCGTTGAAGACCTTCAAACTTCAGCCCGGATTCCATCTCGAAATCGTTGCATCCGATCCGCTGGTTCGCAACCCTATTGCCATTGCGTTCGATCCCGACGGCAAGATCTACGTTGTCGAATACCGGGGTTACATGCCGAACGCCGAGGGTGTCGGCGAAGACCAGCCGGTCGGCACGATCGCAGTGCTTGAAGACACCACGGGCAGCGGCCGCATGGACAAGCGCACGGAGTACCTCGACAAGTTGGTCATGCCGCGCGCGATCAATTTGTCGAACGGCGGCGTGCTCGTCGCTGAACCGCCGAACATCTGGTTCTGCCGCGATAAGAAGGGTGAAGGCAAGAGCACCGTCAAGATTTCCGTCGCCGCGGATTTCGGCAGCCAATCCAGCCCGGAACACACCGCCAATGGATTAATGAACGGCATCGACAACTGGATTTACAACGCGAATTTCCCCGCTCGATTCCGCTGGAAGGACCGCTTGACGCTCGGCCGCGAGCCCACTTCGCCCAAAGGTCAATGGGGCATGACGCAGGACGATTGGGGACGCCTGTATTTCAATTCCAACAGCAACCTGCTCTTCGCGGATTTCGTTCCCTCGCATTACTTTTTCCGGAATGCGTTTTTCAATCTACCCGGCAAGGAAATGACTGCGGTTGGTGTCGGCGTGGAAATCGTGAAGGATCAGACCGTCTACGCCAGCCGCGTCAATCCTGGCGTCAATCGCGGATATCAAAAAGCCACGTTGCGCGACGACGGACATCTCAACAAAGTCACCGCCACGTGCGGAGCGGGTGTCTACCGCGGCGACAATTTCCCGCCGGAATACAAAGGCAACGTCTTCATTCCCGAACCGTCCGCCAATCTGATCAAGCGCGAAATCATCACGGAAATCGGCGTCAAACTATCGGGCAAAACGGCCTACGACAAAGACGAATTCCTAACCTCCACGGACGAACGTTTCCGACCTGTCAACATGTACACGGGTCCCGACGGGTGTCTGTACATTGTCGATTTGCACCACGGAATTTTGCAGCACAAAGTTTACCTCACCACTTATTTGAAGAAGCAATCGATAGAACGTCAGCTTGATAAGTTCAACGATCTGGGCCGCATTTATCGCGTTGTCGCCGACGGCACCAAGCCCGGCCCGAAGCCGCAGATGAGCAAGGAAACGCCCGAAGAACTCGTAAAGCATCTCAACCATCCCAACGGCTGGTGGCGCGACACCGCACAACGGTTGCTGGTCGAGAGCAAAGAAGACTCCGTCATCCCGGCGCTGCGCAAAATGGCATCGACGCCCGAACCGGAAAACTCGATGGGGCGCCTTCACGCGTTGTGGACGCTCGAAGGCATCGGCGGCGTCGATGTTGCGACGATCAAAGCGGCTCTGACCGATCCACGACCGAAGCTCCGGGCTCACGCTATCCGCGTCAGCGAAGTGCTGTTGAAAGCGCCGCCAACTCCAAGCGGTGAGACGCCCAAGCCGTTCACTCCGCCGCAGGATTTGCTGGATGCGTTGAAGACGTTCGCAAAAGAAAACTCCGACGACGGCGTGCGCGTCCAGCTCATGCTGTCGCTCAGCGACGTTCAACATCCGACTGCTGAGGAAATCGTCGATAGCATCCTGAAGGATCGCGTCGACGACCCGATGATTCGCGGGGCCGCAATCAGCGGTTTGGGCGGTCGCGAATTGGAGTTTCTGCAAAAGGAATTCTCGCACGCTGAATGGGCGCAGCCGTCCGCGTCTCACGAACTTGCGGTTGTCGACAACGAAGGCAAACCCGTCCTGGAAAAGGATGGAAAGCAACGCATTGACAAGATTCCTCCCGGCAAACAGGCGTTCATTTCATCGATGGCCGGCTGCGTGATGCGCCGCAAGATCGGTGAACGCATCGAATCGTTGATCGATTTGGCCGCGGGGCAAGTCGGTGCGCAAAGTTGGCGCGCGGTTGAAATCCTGAAAGGAATGTCCGTCAACGGCCCGAAAAACGGACGCCGCGTGAAGCTCCCGACCGAACCCGAATCGCTCAAAAAGCTGCTCGCTTCCCCCGACAAGTCGATCAAAGACGCCGCTGTTGCGATCGATAAGCTGGTCAAATGGCCCAATCGCCCCGGCATGGAACCGGAGCCGCCGCCATTGGCGGGTGAGCACCTCGCTTCGTTTGAACGCGGCAAGGAAGTCTACAAAATGTGCGCGGAATGCCACCATCTGCAAGGCTGGGGCATCGAGGGCAAGGCCCCGCCGCTGGTCGATTCCGAATGGGCGCTGGGTACTGAACAGCGCACCGTCCGCATGATCCTCAACGGCATGGCCGGTCCGAAGAAAATCGGCGATACGATGTTCAATGCCGGCGGTACGCTCGAAATGCCCGGCATGGGCGGCACGTTGAAGGATCAGCAGATCGCCGACGTCCTGACTTACATCCGCCGCGAATGGGAGAATTACGCGCCCCAGGTGAAGGTCGAAACCGTCGCTGAAATCCGAGCCAAGGAAAAAGATCGCGAAGGGCATTGGACCGAAAAGGAACTCAACGACCTTTTGAAGATCAAAGATCCCGCAGCCAAAAAAGACAGCAAGAAGAAATAGAATGCTGAGTGCTGTAGACCTGCTCCGTGAATAAACCTTTTTGCGAAGCGCCTTGAATCTCAAGGCGCTTCGTGTTACTGGACACGTATGACTTCTCCGAACAACTCCGGTCGAAATTGGCGTCGAGCCTGCGTCATTGCTTGGATTCTGATCGGCGTCATCGCGCTGATTTTCTTTCCAATTCGCCTGTGGCTTGACCAACTCAGCCAGTACATTCTTTCGCTCGGATGGGTCGCGCCGTTTGCGTACATAGGGACGTACATTCTGTTCTGCATTTTCCTGATCCCCAGCATTGCGCTGTCGATGGGCGTCGGGCCGGTGTTCGGATTCACGAAAGGGCTGCTGCTGACGGTCGTCGCCAGCAACATCGGCGGGACGATCGCGTTTGTGTTGGGCCGAACGATTTTTCGCAAACGGGTTGAGCGCTGGGCGAGTGACAAGCCGCGCTTCAACGCGATCGACGCGGGTGTCGAACGCAACGGATTTGTGGTCGTGATGCTGATGCGACTCTCGCCGATTTTTCCGTTCACAATTGTGAATTATCTGCTGTCGGTGACGCGCGTCCCGTATTGGAAATTCGCGCTGGGAACGTTCTGCGGCATGTTTCCGTTGAGTGCGGCGTTTCTGTACATCAGTTGCGAAGCGAAGAACGTCATCAACGAAGCCGCACAAAAAGAAATTGATACGCAGCGCCTGGTTCTGCGGATTGTCGGCATCGTCATGGCCATCGCGGCGATGAGCGTCATCTCGCGCATCGCACTTAAAGCGATCAAGGAGACCAGTCCGAACATCGCGCCGCCAAGCGAAACGGAGTGATTAAATTCAGCACGCAATCACTGACTTTGCGTCGCTTTACGATGATGTCCATTTCTTGAAAAACCGTGCGCCAATTAATAAACCGTGACGGGGACGAATGAGAGGAAAAGGTTAAACCCCTTTTCGCTCATTTTGTTTCTATCGTGGTTTAGAGCGTTTTTCAAATGGATGGAAACAAAGATGCGCCGCGCCGGGCAAACGGGACGAGGAAGACGAGCGAAACGTATTTGGAGACTACGTTAAGCGAGTCTGACGAAGTACCGTGCA
>JANXLS010000538.1 GCA_025355035.1 Planctomycetota bacterium
CGTGGAACGTGCCGTCGGCGAGTTCGTTAAGCCAGCATTCAATCGGACCGGCGTCCGGCGCGTCGAGGATTCCTACGAGCGGACAACGGATCACGGTTGCGCCGAGATCGTCGAGCATCGTGGCAAACGAAACCAGATCACGCGTTTCGGGGACAGCGATAGTTTTTCCCGCGAGAGGGTTGGGTTTTTGGGGCATGGATCTCCCTTGAAGCTTCGTGATTGGATTTTACAGCATGAGCTTGAAAATGCTCGGTCTCCGCGACTTGTTTCAAATTAAGGCGCAGGTTGACGCCTGGGAATCCTGGCGTTCGCGTTCAGCCTCCCACGGGTTGTTGGGGTTGGCGTTGTTTCCATTTTTGGGGGGCGGGTTTGGTGGCTTTGATGCCTTCGCCCGTGATACGGATGGCTCCGGGGCGCAGGAGGGCTCGGAGGGACAGGAGCAAGTCCGGGGTGGGTTCGATTCGGAAGGCGTCGCCGGCTTTGATGCGGACTGTCGCGGGGACCCCGTCGACGTTGTCGAGTTGGAGATTGAAATAGACGGGCTTTTTGCCGGGCTTGGTTTTCAGGAGTTCCAGCACGGCGTTCAGCTTGGTCAGCGCGGCGGTGGGGTTGGAGGTTTCGGTGCCGGGCGGGGTTTCCTCGATGTTGAATATCACGTCGCCGACGTGGCGTTCAGCGACTTGCTCTGGCGTGAGGACGTCGTCGCACATGATCGAGATCTGGACTGGAGCGGCTTCGGGTTCGCCTTCAGCGGATGGAGCTTTCTCTTTCGCCCCTCCCCCGCCCATTTCGTTGGCTTTGGTTTTGCCGCGGAAGAACAAGATGCGATCGGGCTGCATCAGGTCTTTTACTTTCTCGAACGTGCGCGGGAAGACGACGACTTGGGTGTTGGCGGTGAAATCTTCGACGGTCAGAACGGCCATCTTTTCGTTCTTGGCTTTAGTGAATGTGGTTCGGATCGCTGTCACGTAGGCGCCAACGATCACTTCGTAGCCTTCGGGAATTTCAGAGAGCGTTTTGATCGAGCAGCTTGAGCATCCGTCGACGAGTTCGCGCGCTTCGGACAGCGGATGGCCGGAGAAGTAGAAGCCGAGCGTTTTCTTTTCTTCTTCGAGGCGCTGCTTATCGGACCATTCGGGGACTTGGGGCATGCGGGCTTTGGCGCTGGAGCCGGGGCCGGCGTCGGCTTCTCCGCCGCCGAAGAGATTCATCTGGCCGGAGTCGCGGTCTTCGCGCTGCTTGGCACCGTCGGCCATGGCATCTTCAAGCGCGGCGATGAGCGTGGCGCGGCCGTGGCCTTTGTTCACGACGTCGAAAGCGCCGGCTTTGATCAGACTTTCCAGGCAACCTTTGTTGGCGTTCTTGCCGTCGACGCGTTCGCAGAAATC
>JANXLS010000559.1 GCA_025355035.1 Planctomycetota bacterium
GGCGACTCCGATCCGCTGGCGCTGAAAATGCGCGCGGGTTTTCTCACGGCGAACACGGGCCTTTACGCGCGCTTGACACCGCGCGAAACGCTCGCGTATTTCGCCCGATTGCGCGGAGTGCCCGAACCGAAAATCGTCGAACACGTCAACCATCTCGTCGCGCTGCTCAGCCTTGAACGCTTCGCCGATCGCCGCTGTGAGGGCATGTCCACCGGCGAACGCCAACGCGTCCAAATCGCCCGGACACTCGTCGGCGATCCGCCCGTTTTGATTCTCGACGAACCCACGCTGGGCCTCGATGTATTGACCAATCGCCTGATCCTCAATTTCATTCATGATGCGGCAAAATTGGGCCGCACAATCGTTCTCTCGACGCACCATCTTGATGAAGTTGAAACAGTCTGCCATCGTTACGGACTCATGCACCGCGGAAAGATGCTCGCGGAGGGAACCCTCGACGAACTCCGCGCCCTTTCCGGCCAGGAGCGTCTGAGTGAAGTTTTTCTGACGCTCGTTGAACGCGTTGAAGGCAAATCCGCGATAGAGCAGGAGGCGCTTCATGGTGCTCTTTAACGAGCCGAAATCCGTTCGACCGGTTCAGTTGTCTCTTCATCATCGGTGTAAAAGAAATCATTGATCAACTCGTTACTCTACATTTCAGGATACCGATTTAATATGAAAAGCTTGATCTTCGTTCTCGCCTGTTTCTTACTGTCCACCGCGGCGCTTCCGTTGCTTGTTCGAGCAGAAGACAAACAGTGGGCTGTGTTCGAGGGAAAAGAAGGTCCCGGAAAGGGCAAGCACATCGTCTTCGTCACCGGCGACGACGAATATTTTTCTGAAGAAAGTATGCCGATGATGGCTCGCATCCTCTCCGAAAAGCACGGCTTCAACTGCACCGTCCTCTTCGCGATCAACAAGACGACGGGCGTGATCGATGTCGGGACGAAGGACAACATTCCGGGCCTCCAAGCGCTCGACACGGCCGACTTGATGGTCGTGTTCACGCGCTTCCGAGCGCTCCCGGACGAGCAGATGAAACACATCGTCGATTACTGCGATTCCGGCAAGCCCGTCATTGGCCTGAAGACCGCTACGCACGCGTTCCAGTTCACGGAGAAAGACACATCGTCCTATAAGAAATACTCATGGAAGCACAAGGAGTTCGACGGCGGGTTCGGACGCCAGATTCTCGGTGAAACATGGGTCGG
>JANXLS010000587.1 GCA_025355035.1 Planctomycetota bacterium
TTTTTTATGCCGTTTGTCGTTATAAAAAGTTTTTATATGCGCGAATCGGATGTGACAAAAGAGAGATGGAATTTCTTGATGATGGAACTATCGGACAGGGAAGTGATAAATTGGAACAGAGGTGGTCAATTGTAGTTCGAAATAATATCCCTGCGATTGCGATATTCGGGATTGCTGGCCTAATATGCACGCTTGATTTAGTTGGCGATGGGATATTTTGTGGGCAATGGTGTCAATTCGAAAAAATGAAAGTTCAGTTAGTGTCGAAAGATAATAACTCGAATCTAATATTGGATAAATAATATTCATTAGGTTAGTTTGATAGAATGCTGTGTGAGGACGTGAGATCAGACGATGTGTCTAATTTTTGAGTTCGGAAAATGTGAGTTGCAAATGCGTAAGTTGATTCTTCGGAATTCCCAGAGTCCTGGTGACATTGTAATGCTCACCGCCGCAGTGCGCGATCTACATCTTTCGCATCCCGGCAAGTTCGTGACGGATTTGCGCACTTCAGCGAAATCGCTTTGGGAGAACAATCCTTACATTTCGCCGCTGGTCAAAACGGATCCGAGTATCGAGCAGATCACGTGTGAGTACCCGCTGATTCACAAATCGAACATTCTGCCTTATCATATGATCTACGGGTTTCGGCTGTTTCTTCAAGAGCGGCTTGGAGTTTGTATTGAACCGCATGGGTTTAAAGGAGATATTCATCTTTCTGCTGCTGAGAAGCGCTGGATGTCGCAAGTTGAAGAAGTCCGGGGAATAGGGACTCGCTTTTGGATAATCGTCAACGGCGGCAAGATGGATTTTACTGCGAAGTGGTGGGATCCGGAGAGGTGCCAACAGGTCGTCGATCATTTTAAAGATAGGTTGTTGTTTGTTCAATGCGGGGAGGGGAAACATCATCATCCCCCTCTAAAAGGCGTTTTGAATCTTGTTGGTAAAACAGACCTGCGACAGTTTGTTCGACTTGTGTACCACGCGGATGGCGTCGTGTGTCCGGTAACTGCAGCCATGCATTTGGCTGCGGCCATTGAGACGAAACCGGGGCGTCCAAAGAATCGGGCTTGCGTTGTGATTGCAGGCGGTCGAGAGCCGTCGCAATGGGAGGCTTATCCGCATCATCAATATTTGCATGTAAACGGAGCGTTGCCGTGTTGCGATAATGGAGGCTGTTGGAAAAGCAGAGTCGAGCCGCTCGGAGATGGAGATCCCAAGGATCAAAGTCTCTGCTTGCGACCGATTCAGCTCGCGAATGGCCGAAAATTGCCCGAGTGTTTGGACATGATTGCGGCTCATGATGTCATTTGTGCGATTGAAAAATATCTCCGTGTGGAAAAGACGCAGCGCAGTGAGTTGGTTCACTCGTCGAGAGCATCGGTAATGCATGGTTCTAGTTCTTTCCTCGCGCATGTAACTTGAAAAAGTGGATACGAGGCTTTACGGCGTAATTCGATGTAACCCGAGCTCATGTCCCACTGGTGTAAGCTTCTCGAAAACTTTCAGTTTTCGCCGCTTGAGTTCTTTGATATGGTGCAAAATGAATTGAGCGGCGAAAGCCCCGTTTTGGGAACCACATGAATCCGAATCCGAAGTAAGCGTGCGACCATCCACGCCTTCCAATTCGATGCAGATTCGCTGAAGCTATGCCGAGGAGGGAATCGGCATGGGTGGGATCGGGAAAGTTGATCGGGAGCGGCATTGGCGGGAGCATTTGTCGGCGTGGCGTTCGAGCGGAGCGAGCCAGGTGGAGTACTGCCGTCGGCACGGGTTGACCCCGAATGATTTTTCGTGGTGGAAGCGCGAGATTGCTCGGCGCACGGTGGCGGCGGCTCCGACGTTCGTTCCTGTGAGCATCGCGCCGCCGCTGAGCAAACCCTACGCGTTTGAAGTGTCTTTGCTCGGCGGGCGGGTGCTGCGCTTCGATGGACACGTCGATCCTGCG
>JANXLS010000415.1 GCA_025355035.1 Planctomycetota bacterium
CAGTCGCGCTGCGCCTGTTTTGCGCGATTTGCATTTTCTGAGCCGTTCGCTATACCAGGAATTGAGCGACACAACCAACGGAGCATTCAGTCTCGTGTGCAAAGGATTGTTGATGCTTTGCAAGACAAAGCATGCGCTCGACGAGGAGGCCCACGTCGCGGAGAAAGCTCGGGCGCTCAACGTCCCTGCCGAAGTTCTCGACGCCAAACAGACCGCCGAACGCGATCCGGGAGTGGCGATGGATGTCGTCGGCTCCGTTTATTATCCAAAGGATTGCCACCTCTCGCCGATGACATTGATGCAGGTGCTCGAGGCCGAATTGAAGAAGCGTGGCGTAGAATTTCGTCGCGAAGTCGTTGCGCGCGGTTGGGTCACGCGCGGCCCGAAAATCGAAGCCGTCCAAACGACCAGCGGCATCTTTGATGCCGACGAATTTGTTCTGTGCAGCGGCATTTGGTCCGACGAACTGGCGCGCGGCCTTGATCTCCACATCCCAATGCAAGCCGGCAAGGGGTACAGCGTGACGCTCGACACTCCGCGCAAACTTCCGGAACTGTGCTCGATCCTCGTTGAAGGCCGAGTCGCCGTCACGCCCATGAACGGCAAACTTCGTTTCGGCGGCACGATGGAATTGAGCGGCATCAGCACCACCATTAATGAAACGCGCGTCCGAGGCATCGTGAAATCCGCGCTGAAGTATTTCCCGGAATTCAACGAATCCGATTTCAAAGACCTGCCCGCTTGGACCGGCATGCGACCGTGTTCTCCAGACGGACTTCCCTATCTAGGCCGAACAAAGCGCTACGAAAATCTGATCCTCGCGACGGGCCACGCGATGATGGGTATCAGCCTCGCACCCGCAACAGGGAAAATCGTCTCCGAAATCTTAAACAGCGAAAAAACGGCGGTGGATGTTGGGTTGCTGAATCCGGAGAGATACGCATAACAGCGAATGGCTTTTACCGCGAAATTCGCGGTAAAAAAAGTCGTTCGCCCTTCATTCGCGGTGAAAAAAGTCAACCCGCGGC
>JANXLS010000604.1 GCA_025355035.1 Planctomycetota bacterium
CTTCGGGATAAACAACCTTCGCGGAGCCACCATTTAACTTCGTTCCAGAGAACGGTTCTTTGCCTTTCTTGCCGGGAGCTGCGTTGCCAGTCGATCGCAAGTGAACTTCGCCATCCGTCGTGACATAGCGTTCGTCCGCGCGCTGACGAATCGAACCGTGACAATCCTGACACGTGATTTCGACGGCGTTTCGAACTTCGCCGTACAATTTCCCGTCACCGTGGTTGTCCTGACTGAAGTGGCAATCGATGCAATGCATGCCCTTTTCCTGGTGAATGTCCTGCATGTGAACAGCAGATCCGGAGAGAGGTTCGCCGTTACAACCCTTTTTAAACACCTCTGGAGAATCCCATTTCACAACCGCATTGTCTTTGTCGAGCAAATTGCCTTTCCTGTCACGCTTATAGACGTTTCGATACATCCAGCCGTGACCGCTGTAATCGGCGAACTGGACGAGCTTGTACTGATCGTTACGATCAGCGGCGCTTTCCAAAAAGTCAACGTCGCCCCATTTACCGCGCAACGCAGCCCCTTCCGGAGCGCGCGACTTGATCTTGAACATGTCGCGCTCCGTCTTCTTAGGCTGGCACGGCGGATACATCTTTGATCCTTCGGTTTCATTGTCGTACCACAGATTTCCATAGTACGTCATCGTCACAGTCGTGCCCGGATGCATGTGGCAGACGATACACTGGCTGGACGGGATGGCGCGGGTGAATGTATGGCTGATTGGATGACCGTTCTCTTTGCCAACGATTTCCTTCATCATTTCGTCTTTCGAGAACGATTGGCCATCTTTACCGTATTTCGCAAAAGGCCCGGAATGCGAAGGATCGCGATCGTTGGCATAAACCGTGTGGCACGCCGTGCATCCTGAAGATCGATAATCGCCGGCTTGATCGTTTGTGCCGAGTTGCCACAACGTTGGATCCAGCAAACGGGTCTTCTGTAATCCCAAAAAAACAGGGTCCGTTGCGAGCTGCGTACCGATTCCACGCGTGCTCAATTTCGTTTCCGGTTTGCCTGCGTCACTTTCTTTGTTCGTTGAAGCAACTTCCGGTTTGCTCTTTCCACCGCGTTCGAAGGCGCGAAGGATGTTTCCGGGTTGAGAAATGTTGTAGCGCAACAGCGGATCGAGGAAGGGCAGAACGCCCTTTACTTCCATTTCCGGCGTCCAGCCCTTGGTCATCAATCGGGCGGGTTGGCCGTCGTACGTGTACGCTTCACCGTAGTGTGCAACTTTTTGATTGCTGCCGCCGTTGTTGTACAGCGCCGCATTCCACAACATCGCGCCATGCGCCATCATGCTGTGAGCCGAATTTTCAGCATACCCCGGATGACAATTGGCTGTCGGTGTTCCGCAGGCATACTTCGCCACGCGCAAATCGCCGGGATTGACAAAGCGCACGAACTCCGGCGATTCCATCAACCACGCAGCACCTGCTCGGCGCGGATTCGCCGCAGATTCGTGATGCGGACCATGGAACGCGCTCACTCCACCGCCACCTTCATTGCGTTCAGGTGAAGATGCTCCGCCTTCGGATTCTTCTTTAACCGGCTCTTCTTTTTCTTTGTCTTTTCCAGCAACTTCTTTTGACGTTTTTTCGTACGGTCGAGCCGTCACGTCTACAACAAGCCCGTCCTTATTTGGAACTTCAGCAATTTCAACCGAAATCTTTCCGTCACTGCTCTTCACTGTTGTCGAGGAAACTTTTTTCATTTCCGGCTGACCTGAAACCTTCAACGCTTTTCGTTTCGGTGTTTCAGTCGGGTGGGTTGAATACCAATGTCCGCGGGGTTGAACGTGCGCCAATTCCTTGATCGTGCAACTGCCATTTCCGCCGTGACAGTCGGTGCAGCCCAAATTGACTTTGCGTTCGTGCATCGAGGGATTTTCGATCCCCTTGTGGCAGGACATACAGCCGTCGGACTTGGCTTTGACTTCGGCTTCGTCTTTAGAAAGAGCATACGGCATGCGCGGTTCGTTCACCACCAACCCCGGCGCGTCGTAAAACTCGTCCGCTGTCGTATGTGCCTTGCCCAATTCTTCCGGCTTGCACCCCACCAGGACCACCAACAGCAAGGTCGCTAGACTGGCCGGAAATAAAAATTGAATGACTGACTTCATCGGGTTTCCTCAGCAGCAGGCACTGGATTTGAACGGCCTACACATTGGCTACTTACAGCTTCTCGATCAATTCACAAAAGCATCCGAACGCGATTTCAAAACACGTTCCACAACATTCACTACGTGCACTCAGCTTAGTATCGAATCGTAATTCCCATGAATCCGGCGTAAAGGGTCTTGGGTGAATAAATGTCTTTAAAGCCCTGCGATGGAACCAACGTTGAAACGCCGGCGTTAATGATGACCTGGTTGTTCAACCACGGGCGATAATTCATCCCGAGCGAACAATCGAAGCCGATGTTTTTGTTGATGTTGTTCTGGTGGAGCAACGTTTCGAGCGAAGACGTGTTGTCAAATTGGATGTAGTTAACGTTCATCACCGCTTTCAGATTCTGCGTCAAATCCGCGTCGTATCCAATGTTGTACAGTTTTAAACCCGGATTCACGAAATTGCGCTGGCCTTCGCCTTTGCTTGAATTCAAGCTCGGCAACAACGAACCGCGATTCTTCAATCCGGTCAATGCATTGCCCGCCCCAAATCCCTGTCGGACCCAATAGCTGAATTCGCCGCCGGCGAAATTCGGGTTGTCGAAGATCGAATCAAATCCGCCAGCCTTGTGGTCGTTGGTCTTCTGATCGCCCGACGCATAGAAAAAGGAGGTGCGGAAGCGCATCCAATCCATGTCGTATGACATCTCGGTCGCGAACATGTTCGCATCAATCGTCAATCGTTTACCCGCCAACTGATTGTGCGTGTCAGTGCCCATTGCGTGATAGAACTGAGTCGTGTTGTTTAATCGACCGATGTGTCCGTCGGCACCCAAGCCAAGATAGTACACTTTGTTCGCATGCGTGTGCAAATCACCGATCGGAGTGGGGCGAACAATCACATGATTCGATGTATAATCCCGCGACGCTTCTTCATCGCTGAACGCAACGTTGCCAAGGATATTGAAGCCCTTCCAGAACGTATCCTGCCGGATGATGTTTGCCAAAACAACGTGATGGTCTTTGAAATCGAACGTGTTCAAATCCGAATTCGTATCCTTCGTCAACATTTCAAAGGCGGCGAGATTGTACTGAAGACGGTTACTCTCCAGATTTCCGAACACGCGCGCACCCAAATTATTGTCTGCAAAAAGGAATCCGCGGAAATCTTCGTTGAAGAACTGAATACCCGTTCGGCTGGCAATGAAATCGTAATTTGGCGACAAGTCGGCAAAATGGTATTCGCCGAAAAATTCGTTGAACGTCACTTGTGAATCCAAGCGCGTTCGACCCTGGCGCGGATCGATGTTGATCGCAAAATTTTCCTGCACATTCGCGTAATTCAGATTGAACACCGGCGTGACGCGGACTTCCCATTCCTTCGGTTTGAAATCCGTTTCGCCCTTGAACAATGACAACGACATTTCGAAGTTCTGTTGCAAAATGAACTGATCCGGGTGACCAAAGAATTGGAAACTGCCCGGACGCTGACTGCTCACACCCGACGGCGTCGGCGTGGAATGACCTTCCACCAATGTGTCCGACACAAAGTCCGCTTCCATGAAAATGGATTGTCCGATGATCGGATAATCACCTTTGATGACGTTCTGGCGGTACGGATTCCACAAATTCCCCTTTACGTGTCGTGAATCTTTCGGAATGCCGATGCGCCAGCGGTCCGGAATTCCGATCATGTCGTTGTCGATTAATTGAGTCTGCGAGCGGCGAGCCTTGTTTTTCTTCCAGCCGGAAAATCCTTCGATCGTGGGGGGTGCGTAAATCGATTCCAATTCATCGTCGTCACATTCCGCGCGATTCGTTTTCACGAATTCGCCGGAAGAGGCAGCAGCCGCAGGTTTGTCGCCAGCACTTTTTACTTCAGGAGCAGGAGCCGCAACTGCACTTTTCGTTCCTGCGTCAGATACTGTTTGTGGTTTGGCGTCCTTTTCAACCGGGGCGTCTGGCTCGGCTGCGGGCGCTTTCGCAGGCTTTTTGACAGGCAATTCCACACTGTCCGCGCTCGGTACGTCAACGTCCGGCAAGCGCGATCCGCTCACCGAAATGGGGGTTTCCGGAGCGCTCTTGGGGGCAGTCTGGACCGGAACTGCGCTTGGCGCGGTATTGTCGGGCGTGCCGCTTTCCGCAGCGCCACAGAGTCCCGCTACCCCTATTAGGGAGAACACAACCGCTATTAAACGACGGCCTCGGAGCATAGTTAACCCTTGCCGGCTCAAAAAAAATCACAAAATGAACGAATCGACATCATCGTAAATAACACTTAAATATCTGCAAGTGTTATTTTACAATTATTCCAAATTTGCTTCGACGCGCTCGAAGCACGAACACACCTTTTGTGTGTCGGTCAATACGCGGTCAAATCATGTT
>JANXLS010000419.1 GCA_025355035.1 Planctomycetota bacterium
ATACCTGCGCCTCAGCTTCGCTCCGTACTCGCTCAATCTCGATTACGGCTGGCCGTTCTGCTACAAAATCGCCGATGCTCTAATTCCGTTGCTCAGCATCGCAACACTGCTCGCTGCCACGGTCTGGACCCTCCGTGCCAACCCGCGCATCGGCTTCTGCGCGCTGCTTTTTTTCCTCACACTGTCGCCCTCGTCCAGCTTTGCCCCGCTTCCTGACGCCGTCGACGAATACCGCATGTATCCCGCGCTCGCGCCGCTTGCCGTTCTCTTTGCACTGGGATTGTTCCAACTTCTCAGTGTTCGTCGCGCGATGGTCGCCGGAGTCATCTGCGCCGCCGCGCTCGGAACGGTGACGATCTGCCGCAATCCCGTCTACCGCAGCGCCATTTCGGTATGGACCGACGTGACGATCAAAGCCCCGCAGAACGCGCGCGGGTTCTCCAATTTGGGCACCGCATACGCCGAGATCGGACGATTCGATCTCGCTCTCGCCAACCTGCGCCGCTCCTACGAATTGAACCCCGACTATCCGCAGATCCGTCTGAATTACGGAGCCGCTCTTGCCGCTGCCGGGCAACTCCGCGCTGCTGCTCCGTTGCTCCGAGAAGCCGCGCAACGCGATCCAAATTCCTATGGCGCGCAAGTCAATTGCGCGCTGGTCCTAGCCGATCTGAAGCAATGGGAAATCGCGGTCTCATTCTTTCAGCAGGCACTGAAGCTCAACGATTCGCAATCGATCCCATGGCAACGCTACGGCGACGCGCTGAAAGCCCTCGGCCGAAACGACGAGGCCAACGCCGCTTTTTCAAACGCGCGTCAGCTTCAACTACAAGGTCGCTAGAGCGTTTTTCAAATGGATGGAGACAAAGATGCGCCGCGCCGGGCAAGCGGGACGAGGAAGACGAGCGAAACGAATTTGGAGACTACGTTAAGCGAGTCTGACGAAGTACCGCGCAGCCCGCCGCAAGCAGATTTGTCTTCAGACATTTGAAAACCGCTCTAAACGTAGAACGGATCCAATAGCTCCGTTCGTTTTCAACCAAATCGTCCCGTGATGTACTCTTCCGTCTGCTTGACGCGCGGAGCCGTAAACATCTGATCCGTATCACCCGCTTCGATCAACTTACCCATGTAGAAGAATGCAGTGCGATCCGAGATTCGGGACGCCTGCTGCATGTTATGGGTCACGATCACGATCGTGTAATCCGCGACGAGTTCCACCATCAACTCTTCGATCTTGCTGGTCGCGATCGGATCCAGCGCCGACGTCGGTTCGTCCATCAAAATCGTGTCCGGCGAAACGGCCATCGTCCGAGCGATGCACAGTCGCTGCTGCTGC
>JANXLS010000684.1 GCA_025355035.1 Planctomycetota bacterium
GCCTGAATCCAATTTGATCAGCACGAACAGCAACGGCCAGAGCGGAAAAGTCGTTAACACCAGTATTGAAAATGCAATATCAAACAGCCGCTTCGTCACCGGAATCGGCCGGACCGCAGGGCGCGGTTTGATTGACAACAACGGCATGCCGCCAACCGAATCGATCGTCACGGTCTGCAACGGAATCTGATACAGATTCGGCACGAACCGGCACGGCACTTCCGCTTCGACCGCGGCGTCGGCAATCCGGCGAATCGTCTCCTGGTGAGCGTCCGGCATTGCAATCCACACTTCGTCAGCGTTGAATTGCTCCAACGTCTCTTCAATCTGATTCAATCGCCCTGCAACCGGAACCGGGTCATGCCCGACCAGGCAGTCGATCTGCTCATGAAAAAAGATCGGATCGTCATCCAAAAACGCCACGGGAAGAATATGAAATTTGGGACTGTGCAGACATTTTCGAGCGATTGCCAACCCCGCCGGCCCAACCCCGCAGATGATCACGCGCCGGAAAAAATGCCCGCGCATTTGAAGGTATCGCCGAACTTTGTACGCCATCGCTCGACCGGCCAAAACCAGGATACAGCCGAACAGAATACCAAGCCCCACGATCAACCGTGCGATTTCGGTTCGCTTCTGATCGATCACAAAATAACTTGCCGCGACCGTTCCGATCGACGCAACGAAAAGACCCTGCAAAACCGACGTCGCTTCGTCCATGTTCATCAGCCCGGTTTCGCGCGTCTGATAGAGATGTTTGACTGCAAACGTCAGCAGCACGGCAATGGTGAACGCAGCCGTGACGTTGAAATAGTCTTCGATGTTCGGAGCAAAATCGCGCGCCTTGATCCCGCGCAGAAACGAGGCGTTGTTGTACGTCCAATAGGCAACGACAAAACCGCTCATGCACGCGGCAGCGTCAATGAACAGTTGGAACACATTCAGAAATAACGCCGCATAGTCAATGCGGTGCATCCGTCTCAACATGATTTCCCAATCAAAAAGCCCATTCGCGGCGCTCCAAAAACCATCCGCCGCCGCGCGCACAATTGCTTCGTGCGTTTTTAATGAAAAAGGATTCTAATCGATTTTCGCTAAAAAATCCACATTTCGCTTCCACTCATTTTCAGTGTCAATTCCGCTAACTGCACCGAGTGCCATTTTACAACCTTTTTTCCATTTCCTTCAGTTAAGACCACCGCTCGGAATCGTTCTTTTCATGGATGTGAGTTGGCTGTACTGTATAAATTATTTTAAAATAACGAAAATTTACAACACTGGAATGAAATTGTGTAAAGCACCTTGAATTCGTATAAGCTACAATACCTAATCAAAATCTCATAAGAATCTTG
>JANXLS010000685.1 GCA_025355035.1 Planctomycetota bacterium
CATTTCTCATACTAATAGTGTAGACGACGGGCGTTGAAAGAAGACTGCAAAAATTCAAGTGCCGCACCCGGCAGCGCGGATTTAAGACGCAATAGAGCGTCCCATAATCTTCTATAAAGCATATCCATTTAAGAATTTGCGCTATTCGCCCGGTTTTCGTTCCAAGTTCTAAAGGTTTCCTAAAAAACAGTCGAATACATAACCAACAACCGTGCACTGGGGGGTGCGATGAAATTAGTCAGCTACGGTCCTGTGGGCCACGAACGTTTGGGCGTTTTGATCGAAGGCGGTGCATCCATCGCCGATCTGAATCGCGCCGATTCTTCCATTCCTTCGACAATGATCGAATTCCTGAACGACGATCACTGGGCGAAAGCACGGGCCATCGCAGCCAACGCGCCCGGATCGAGCGTTGTTAAAACAAATTCTGTGCGTTTGGGCGCTCCGGTCCCAAAGCCCGGTCAGATTATCTGCATCGGCCTCAACTACAAAGATCACGCCGACGAACAGGGGCATGCTTATCCGGAATCGCCGCTGCTTTTCGGTAAGTCGCCGATGGCTGCGTGTGGCCCGAACGACGACATTGTCTACCCCGACGGTGTGACGCAACTTGATTACGAAGTTGAACTCGGTGTCGTTATCGGCAAGACGGCCAAACACGTGAGCGTCGAAAATGCGCTTTCATACGTCGCTGGTTACTGCGTGGTTCACGATGTTTCTGCGCGCTGCTGTCAGTTCGGCGACAAACAGTGGTTTCGCGGCAAGTCCTTCGATACCTTCGCGCCTTTTGGTCCCGCGCTCGTGACGCCGGACGAAGCGGGTAATCCGCATGCGCTGAAGTTGAGTTGTAAAGTAAACGGTGAGATGCGTCAGAATTCCAACACAAACAACCTGATTCATTCCGTCGAAAAGATCATCGCCTACATCACACGCGGTATCACGCTTCAGCCCGGCGATGTCCTCGCAACCGGCACGCCTGCCGGCGTCGGAGTCTTTCTGAAACCGCCACGATTGCTGAATAAAGGCGACGTTGTGGAACTCGAAGTGCAAGGCTTGGGCAAGGTAGTCAATAAAGTAGTTTGAAAGTTTGGAGTTTGGAAGACAAGAGAATCCAATCCAAACTCTAAATTTAAAACTGAAGTCGCGACGATCAACGTAAGTAGAACATCCAATCATTCAGGAGAATCCCATGTCCTTGCCACTGCCGCAATCGAACCGCTGGATGAAACTCTGCGGTCCCATCACTGCCTCGATTCTTTTGTTCGCGCCGGGATGCGGACACGACCATTCCAAGAGTGCCTGTACGACCGTCGTTTCCGACTCCCCGACGTATCACGCATACGAATCACAGCCGTCTCCGGTGTATCAACCGCCCGTCTCGGCGTCTCCTTCGGTTGTCTACAACGACTCCGCGTCCGGTTTGCGCGGACCGCGCTCTCAAGGCGAAATGGATGCAATTTTTAATTCCGCGCAGATTCGCCCCATGCCGCCCATTCCGCCGCCGCGCCAGATTCAATTGCCGCCGCCGCAGGATAATGTAACGATTGTCGCTCCCGGCGAATCTGCGTGGGCTGTTCCGGTCTCGCGCGAATGGAAGCACATTGTCATTCATCATTCAGCCAGTGCGTCCGGCAGTGCGGCGTCCTTTGATCGCGCGCACCGTGACAAGGGTTGGGACGGTTTGGGCTATCACTTTGTGATCGGGAATGGCAGTGGTTCCGGCGACGGACAAGTTGAAGTTGGATACCGATGGACGAAGCAGATGCAGGGCGCACATGCCGGCAACTACGAATACAACCAGCACGGCATTGGCATCTGTCTGGTCGGCGATTTCGAACACGGCGGCCCGCCGAGTGCGGCGCAGATGCAGAGCCTGCGTACGCTGGTCGCGTTCCTTCAGGCGAAAGCCGCGATTCCACCGAATGAAATCATCGGCCATGGAAACGTCCCGGGACGGAACACCGAATGCCCCGGCCGCAATCTCGACGTGATGGCCTTCCGATGCTCAATTGGCGGCGCGTACCTCCAGCGCTCGCGCAGCCAAGTTTCTGCGGTCAGTCCGATGGATAAAGAGCAGATTTACAAGGCATCGGCAACCGTGGATAACGGAGCAAGGGCGTCAGTCGTCAAAGCCGTCGTGAAGCCGTAAAAAGTTCTATCCAATAATTGAAATGAGCAGGGCGGAATAAATTCCCGCCCTGCTTTTTTATAGAACAAACTTGTCTTTCCAAGCCGATTCGACAATTGCACTTAATTGATCGTCGGAAAATTTTTGCGGCAGCAATTTTGTCAGCAATTCGTTCGTGATGTCGTCCGATGTGATCTTCCCGGAACTCGCCAACACTGTGCCATCGCGTTTCGAGACTTCGACACTGACCTGCCATTTTCCTGTCACCGGGCTCCGGCCCAAGTGGCAAACCTCTACAAAAAAATCGCCGAGCGGATAAGATGTCAACTCGACGTTGGTTTCGGACACGCCATATTTGTAAAAGAAGTGCTCCTGCTTCGATGCATTGAATTTCTGAATGAACTCGGACGTTTTCTCGGATTCCTTCGTTGGCGTAAAAGCACCCGTCTCAATCGCATAATCGTACGCGCCGGTATTCACCGGAAACGGAGACAACGATCCGGAGAGTTGATGCTGGGCGATCCACGCATCCGCAAGTTCTCGTGAAAGAAAAACACCGCTCGGAAACGTGCTTAACTCGCCGATAAATATCCAGGCTGTCGTGATTTTCTTCATGCGTCGTCCTTGGGTCCACTTGTCTTTATGCTGCCGATACGCAACACTCGCATTGTAGCGCATCGCGGCCCAGAACAAAATTATTTTGAAATGTTGGGCATTGATGCTTGCGGAAAGCCTCAAAACTGAGCACAGTATTTCACAACATTGTTCGCCTATACGGTCGCTGTCCTCCTCATTAAAAGTGTGCTATGCCTCTGTCCGTCCATATTGATTCGCGCCTTGTGTTGCCCTGCCTGACCGAAGCGGGTCTGGCGGGAACAGCGTTGCGTGAAGCTCATGAGTTGCTCGCAGCATTACTCTCCGGCCAACGCGCTTCTCCCGCGCAACTTGCATCGAATACGAGCAAAGTCGGGGGCCGCTTAATCACGTTCCACATCCAATGGGACTCGATTAAAATTGATGTTGATTCGGCGGAGAACGGCGCCCTCGCCATTGCGTTAAAAAAGTTCAGCAACCCGATGAGCCCCGAAATACTAGAGTCGCTTAAAAACGCTACGGCTCGATCCGTTCGCGAATTGGATTCAAACCTTCGGGCTGTCCATTGCAGTATCGACGGACTGCGAAACGGCAGTTCCAAAATAACCCCGGATGTAGCAAACGTTCTGCTGGAAACTCATTCCACGTCGGTCAATCGAGTACTGCATGAGGAGATTGCCGGCCTGATGGGTTTGCCGATTATTGACAAGAAAGTCCGCGTACTGCTCGGTCGTTTTCTACTCATGCAATTCCCACTTCCCGCCAAGCGAACGCATCGATTTCTGCTCTGCCAAGCATTGACGAATCTCGCCGAACCGGAACTCGGCGAGGGTATTGCAACGTTACTTCGCGACATGCAATATGCGTCGTTGCGTGGACGCTTGTGTGAAGCGCTCGCTCACACAAGCCATCCCGATGCGGCGAGAAGCATCGCGGCTGCGTTGGAAGACGGCGACGACGAAACGAAGCTTTATGCAATTGAAGCGCTCGCTCAGTTGAAGGCGTCGCACTATAAAGTAACAGTACGGGGTTATCTGAACTACCAATCGCCCGACAAGGAATGGACGCGGACCATTAAAAAGGCGGCTGAAAAAGCACTGAAGCGAATGGGATAATCACTGTTTTGAACCGCGTAATTTGCGGAACAGAATTTGAAGTTCGCGCCGCGGACCAGGGCTGATTGCCAGTCCTATCGCCGTGAAGACGATGCCGACGACGACACTGCATCCTGCGAATCGCAACCATGTCCATACGCGAATCGTCTGGCTTAGCACTAAGAAAGTAATTACGCCGCAGATCATAAGCACAAAGCACCGTAGGAAATTTTCAGCAACAATCCAATACTGCGTCCGCCGATTGATCCCCAGTTTTTGCGCCGAAATCCCCGGAAGCGCATAGCCGCTAACAAGCACCATCCCGATGCAACCGGCCAACGGAATGCCGATGATTCCATACAGCTTAAATAAGACAACCTGCAGGACAATCCGAACCACCCCTTCGACAACGCGCATAATCTCGATCGGGCCAACACCCCCAACTGCAAACGTCGTTTCGGCGAGTGCGCTGAAAAGTATGTTGCAGACTGCCAGCATCGCAAAAAGTATCGTCATCCGTTCGCCGAAAAAATATTCCTTGCCAACCCAAAGTTGGACGAACGCGAAATTCATCGCCACCACGCACGCTGCTCCAACGGAAATCACAAAGGAAACGACGCCGATCAAGCGTGCCACGATCTCCTGCAACCTTTCGCGATTGCCTTCACCCGAGAGATGAGCAAGTCCCGGCAGGAACGCCGGAAGCATTCTCTCCGATAGCAATCGAATGGGCTCAAAGGCCCGCCCGGTCATCGAATAGGCAACGGCCGTTTCGTTTGAAATGAACCGCGCTGTAATCACCAAATCGGATTGAGTGAGCAACGCAGTAACGATGCGTTCTATGAACGTCAATGTTGAAAGCGCGGAATATTTGCGAAGTTCATCCTTGTTGATGACCACCTTGCCGCGGAGATTTTTGCGACACCAATCGCCCATCCACAAAGAATTGAGAACGAGCATCAGCACGGCGCGCGCGCTCAGACCGACAGGCAGCGAGACCAGGCCAAATCCACCTTGCAACATGCAATACGTAACGACAATTCCAAGCGCCGATGCGGTCGTATACGATATGCCGGAAGCGCTGCTTCTCTGCAACCCGAGATTGGCCGCCGCAGGTTGAAACGTGGCGATCATGAGGCTCATCGAAATCAGCGCCCAATTGAACGCTGTTGTCAACTCCGTATGCTCAGCTTTGGAATGAACGAGCCAGCCGACGATAGAACCGCTGAACGGAAAAACGAACAGCGGCAAGAGCGCGAATAGAGTTCCAAGGAACAATCCGGTACCGATCACACTTCCCAGTGTATCCGTCTCGCCACGTCCAAATGTATGCGCCGTCCGTTGCTGCAAAATACGGCTGATGCCGGGATCGACCATGCCAATCCAGCCCAGCACATTCCCCGTCGCGAGCCATGCTCCATAAAGGGACGGAGTAATAAATTTCACATAGAGCGGTGGAAGAATAAATCCTTGCACAATGACAAGGATGACGCCGAAATAGAGCCAAAATAAATTGATGAGGGATTGTACTTTACGCGAAACCGCAGGGAGTTTGCTCTGACTTTTTTCGACATGAAGAGAAGGGGTTTCGGACGTCATCAGCCTGAAACACCTTTCCAAAAACATGTGGGCGCATTGCGGACGACTGAAAAGTCGCCCTGCCCCTCTTGAACTTGGCCATCTAACCGATTTTTTGCTTACTGATAACGACTGGCTTCAATACCGTTCTGCTTCTCCCATGCTTCGATCTCGCCGGTGAAGTACAGCAGTCGGATTTTCTTGTATTCCTTATATGAATAAAGCACTTCGTAATCGGTGATTCCGGTCTGTGTGCTGAGCGACTTCAGATACTCGTCGCTCGACGCCACTTTCTGGCTGTGAACCATCGTAAAGATATTGAAGCGCCAATCCGGGTATTGCGGGCGCAGATAGCAATGCGTAATGGGCCCCTGTTGTCCGAAGAACATGCCAATTTCTTCAATGCGATCCTTGGGCACGTTCCAGACGCCCATTCCATTTGCGCGGAAACCAGCGTGGCGGTGATTCATGATACCAGCGACGCGTCGCATGCGGCCTACTTTGATGAAGTTGCGGCACCAATCGAACATCTCTTCCGTCGTCGTGCCAAGCTCAGCCGCAATCGGAGCGTACGGATCGGGACGGACCTCCATGTCTTCCTGCAACGCGAGAATGTAGCGAATGTCTTTCTCCGTCAGGGCGGGCTTTTCGAGGTCGCGTTGTTTGTCGGAGTACATCGGGCCTTCTTCGTCCAACCCCATTTTCTTCGCCGCGCCGCCGGTCATGTCGAGTTTCATGCCGATCTTAAACAGCCGCAACGTTGGCATCAAGCGGACCGATTGTGCGCCACTGAGTCGTTGCAACACATCCATGTGCGCCTGCAAGCGTTCGAGGTTTTCGCCCGGGACGGCAATCGTGAACCACAAACCAAAATCGTGCTTGCGAGCGTAATTGTGTGAAACGCCGGGATGCTGATTGAGAACTTCAGCCACCGCGTCGGCCTGTCCTTCAGGCGCTTTGCACGCAACGAGGCTGGACTGATAGCCCAGGCTGCGTGTATCGAAGATCGTCGAGACTTGGCGCAGCACGCTCTGTTCTTTCAGCATGCGAACCCGATCGACGATTTCGTCTTCCGAACACCCAATTTTTTCGCCCAGTGCCTTATACGGTCGATCGATCAATGGCACTTCATCCTGCATCACGTTCAACAACAGTTTCGATTTTTCGTCAAGTTCAGCCATGATGGGCTCCAAAAATATTATGGCGAATACGGGTTCAAACGCCATTCAGCATCGTAACCGCGTGTTTTAAAAAATACAAGCAACGTCGATTCGACCCATGTGTATAAATCAATCAACACAAATTATCACAGCGGCTCTCCTTGCGCGCAACGACAAAGAGCATAAAGTGTTTATGTTTTATGCAAATGGATCCCACAGCCTCGCAGTCGCTAGCTGCTCCCCGAACGCGTTACGACATTATCGCCGTCTGTGTCGTTCTATCGCTTGTAATCCTGGTACTGGATTTGGCAGCACCGATGGGAATTTCAAGCGGTGCCTTGTACGTGACAGTGGTCATGTTCAGCTTATTGGCCGACCGCGCGCGAGTCACGTGGTTCACTGCTGCCGCACTGACAGTCATGACGCTCGTCGGAATGGCCGCAGCTCATTTTGTACCGCGCGTGGAAGTCCATGAAGCGTCGTGGATACTGCTTGTCAATCGTGCTGTCGCGTTGCTCCTAATTTGGTTGACGGCGACGATGGGCGTCCG
>JANXLS010000705.1 GCA_025355035.1 Planctomycetota bacterium
CCGCGAGCCGCGCGAAAAAGGCGCGACACCGCCGTCGGTGTTGGCGGCGCAACAGAATCCGCAGAGTGCTCCTTACGTTCAACCGCATGTGCCAGCGCCCGCAGGAGCTATTGCTGACGGTCCACTGATATTGAATCGTCCCGCGCGACCGTCGTATCGTTCGCGCGATCAACGCCAGCCCACGGTCGCGTACATTACGCCATCGATGGCTGCAACTATGCAGCTCGAATCGAACGCGGCCGCGAGCGGAATTCCGCCTGCAGCGATTCCGATTGAACAAATGGGTGCGGACCTTGACGCGCCGATGCCGATCGTACCGGGACAGCCGTTTGCGACGCCGGAAAATGCTCCCGGAATGGTTCAAGGCGCGATGCCAGGTCAGCCAGGTAACGACAATCAAAATCGCGACAACAAGCGCCGACGACGTCGTCGCGGAGGTCGCGGTCGCGCCAATCGCGCGCGGGTTCCGGGCGCCGCGCCGATGCTCGCGCCGCCAGCAAAGTTCGATCCGCAGACTCCAGACCACCCGCCCGTCCATGTTGACGGTGACGTTGCAGCGGTTGCGTTGCACTCGTCGCCGGTCGATGAAACGCATGCGCAGCATTCACATCCTGTAACGAGTGCGACAGTCGTTTCCACGGACCACGCGGCCCACTTTTCGGATCACATTCATCCGCTGCCAGCGACAACACTTCATGACGCGCAGACGCATCCAGAAACGGTTGCTCATCCTATGGCGGATGCGAGTGCTGTAGTTGCCGTCGAGAACGCGGCGCATGAAACGACGCTCAATGCCCTTCCCGTCGAAGCCATTTCGAATTCAGGAGCGCCGCACGAAGCAGTCACAGCCGCACCTGTTGCCGTTGAGGCACCGGTCGTAATCGCTATTCCGACCAGTCCTCTTCAGCCAGTGCAGTCAACGGTTAAAACGTCCCACAATGCCGGAAATGTGAAGCCCGATCACGCGCCGCTCGTCGCTCAAAGCGAGTCGGATGATGCGGTTGAATTCGACGATGACGAATTGGATTGTGATGACGACAACGATGACGCATCCGGGATCGCTCCGGAAATGCCCGCACACGTGATCGAACCGCTTCATGCAGTCCCGGAGCCCGCGCGCGAAACCATTGAGAATAATCCAGAATCCGTTGCGAATGTTGGCACTTCGCAGGATGCGGCGAATGCGGTGAGTGAACGTATGGACCGTGCGGACGAATTGGCTGACCAGCTTGAAGAAGACGGCGAGCATCCGTTGAAGAGCGCGTCGGTTGAATTGTCAGAACAAAAAGGTGAAGCACACAACTCGTCGCCCCATTTGGTTGACGAAGGGCATGACGCACCGACAGGTGATCAACAAGCGGTAAAGCCATCGACTGATGAACAAAGCGATGAAAGCGACGATGCGGATGGACACCACGAAAACGATTTAAATGATGAGACGGATGAATCGGACGATGCCGATGATGAAGGCGATGACGACGCCGATGACAAAGGCGATTTGGACGCCGACGCGACGGCAACGGCTTCGATCTGCGACGCGGTGACGCGCTCGTTGGAACCGATCGCTGGAAATTCGCAGGGCATTGTTGGGACTGAAGCGCAACGACCGACTCCGCACCCGCGCAAGAATTCGGGACGCAAAGACCGCTCGTTCGATCGCCGCTACACCATTCAAGAAATGCTGCACGAAGGCCAGGAAGTTCTGGTCCAAGTCGCGAAGGAAGGCATCGGTCAAAAAGGTCCGGCGCTCACAACGTACATCAGTTTGCCGGGACGTTATCTTGTGCTGATGCCGGCGGTGAGTCGCTTGGGTGTTTCGAAGCGCATCGACAGCGAGGAGCAACGGCGCTCCTTAAAGGAAGCGCTGAGTCAGCTCAATCCGCCCGACGATATGGGCGTGATCGTTCGCACGGCAGGCATGGGCCGCACCAAGGACGAATTGCAGCGCGACATGGAATATTTGATGCGCGCGTGGAACGGGCTTAAGGAAAAGACGAAGCAGACGAAAGCGCCGAATCTCATTTATCAGGAAGGCGACGTGGTAACGCGGGTGTTCCGCGACGTGCTGACTGAAGACGTGACCGAGATCATCATCGACGATCCGATTGTGATGGAACGCGCGCGCGAATTCTTGCGCGAAACATCGCCGGGATCCGAGAAGAAGCTGAAGTTGTATGCCGATCCCGAGCCGTTGTTCCACCGCCACGGCGTCGAGCAGCAGATGCAGCGGTTGTTCAACCGCAAGGTGAATTTAAAGAGCGGCGGATCGATTGTCATCGAACAGACGGAAGCACTTGTTGCCATCGACGTCAACACGGGACGCTTCCGCGAAAAGCGCACCCAGGACGACACGATTCTTCAGACGAATCTGGAGGCGGCGCGCGAAATTGCACGGCAGTTGCGACTGCGCGACATTGGTGGATTGGTGATGATCGACTTCATCGACATGGAGCATTCCGAGCACAAACGCAAGGTTGAACGCGAGCTGAAGTCGTACCTCGCGCGCGATAAGGCGAAGATCAATGTGCTGCCGGTGAGTTCGCTGGGCGTTGTTGAAATGACGCGCCAACGCATTCGACACAGCCTTAAGAAGACGCTATTCGATCGCTGTCCGCACTGTTCGGGGTCGGGGCATATCAAGTCGCCGGAGTCGATCGGGTTGGAGATGCTGCGTGAAATCAAGTCGCAGGTTCGCGATAAATTAATTCGCAAAGTCAAGGTGCTCTTGAATTCGCACGTGGCTTATGGGATACT
>JANXLS010000715.1 GCA_025355035.1 Planctomycetota bacterium
CTTCATCATCCGATCATACGCCGCCGCCGCCCGCTTCAGAAACTCAACCTTCCCCGTTTCATAATCTGCCGACATCCCAAACTCCTGACTCCCCCAATTCAGTTATCGGCATTTTTTGAGCGCAAGTCCGGTTATGCACCCAGGAACTGTTATCGCCAAGAATAATTCTTTACTTTTGGTCAAGTTGCAGGACAATCCCTGTCTACGTGTAGTTTAAAATTTCATTTCTCGAGAGAAAAACATGATCGTTACATGGATGCGACGGGTTGCGGTGATGTGCCTTGTTGTGGCTGCTTTGGCGGGAACGTTCGTACGAGCGGCGGAAGAAACAATTCCGCAACCGATGGAACTGATTTCGAAGGATGTCGCCGGCTATGTCATTGCGCCGAACGTGAACAAGCTGCTGGACAGCATCGAAGCGATCGCGAAGAAGTTCGCTCCGCCGGGGCAGTTCCAGCCCGGCATGGTGAAAATGGCTCTTGGCGCGCAGTTGGGCGATCCGACATTGGCCAGCGTCGCCGACAAACCCGCCGTGCTCGTGCTTTACAAATTCCCGGCTGACTACAAGCCCGACGGCACTGCGCCGGCCATGTCATTTCTGTTGCCGGTGACCGATGTGAAGCCGTTCGAGGAAGCGCTGAACCAACACAACGAAACGATGGCGTACGAAGACGGCATATTGACCATTGCTCCGAACAAAGACGGCTTGAAAAGAGCCGCAAGCTTCAAAGCCGATTACGCCAAAATCGCTGGAATGAAATTCGATACGGGCGTCCGCGCGTACGTGAATGTCGCGTCGCTGATGGAAACATTCGGCCCGGTGCTGGACATGTCGGTGATGATGGGAATTGGCGCGTTCGCGGCGCAAGTCAAGAATAATCCGGCTCCTCCCGGAATTAAAATGGACCCGGCCCTGATCACTAAATTTGCCAAGATGGGCGGGAAGGGATTGTTGGGATTCCTGCATCAAACAGACGGTCTGCAGATGGATGTGAATGTCACGCCCGAAACGCTGACGATCTCCGAAGTTTTCTACGCCAAGGACGGCACGGTGCTGGCGTCGTTGTGGCCCAACGCCCCGTCGGGTGTCGCCGACAAGAACGTGGAAGCCCTGTTGGAGAAGGGCGCCATGATGGGCGTTTACAATATGAACATGGCAGGCATGGCGGATGGCTTCACCAAACTGCTCGCTGAAATCGCGAAGGACCCGGAGTTCGGCGAGTTCGCCAAAGAACCAGGCGTTCAGACGATGATCGACGCGATGACTGCGTCCACCGGCAATGGCATTTTCTCAGCAAAGGTCACCGCGGAAGGTGCCGTGGAATCCAAGAGCGCGGTCGGTGTGCGGGACGCAAAGAAGTATGATGCTGTATTCGATGCAATGGCGAAAATGATGTCGGCGGACAGCGCCATTGGGAAATTGTACGCTGGAATGGGCATGACCTTCGACGCCAAAGTCGAGAAGAACGTCCGACAACAAAAGGGCGTGGCGGTCAATCGCATGACGATGGATATTCAGATGCCTGCGGCACCGCCGGACGCTCAAGAGCGCATGAAGAAGATGATGAAGCCGACTGAATCGGCCATCGTGAAGAACTATTTCCTGAGTTCGAATTCGAACGATGGAATCAACACATTGATCGACAAAGTCTCGTCGGGTGACTTCTCGCCGACGGGTGCGGTGCTGAAATCGAAGGCCGCATTCGGACCGGGCCGCCAGTTTTATCTGGATTACGACGTATTCGGCGTGTTGAAAGGCGTGATGGCAGCGGATCCGAACAATCCTGCAGCAGCGATATTCGGGAAACTTCCGGCAGGCGATCCGATTTTGATGTCTTTCACTACCGACAAAGGCCGGTTGCGCGTTGAGTATCAATTGCCGTTGGATTCGTTCGCAGCAATGATGAAATCAATCCAAGCGATAACGCAAGGAATCCAAAACGGTGCCCCGAAGCCGAAGACAACGGACGATGGAAAGTTCTAGAGTTCAAGGAGACCGGCGAGTTTGAGCGCCTGGTAGGATATGAAAAAATCAGGGATTTGCGAGCAATCGCAAATCCCTGTTTTTTTCACCGACGTTATACCACAATCACCTTGGCCGGCGGAATGCCGTTGAATATGACCGCGCTGGCGCACGAGTACGATCCAATGTTCGGAACGTAGACGACGTCGTTGACATCGAGTTCCGGCAAATCTTCGCTCAATGAAATCGTGTCAAAAGAGTCGCACGTCGGGCCGGCGAGAATCGTCGAGAACTTCTGGCCGCGCTTGAGCGCCTTGAATTCGTATTTGCAGTGATCGAAAACGATCCCGGAGAAATCGCCGTAAACACCGTCATCCAGATAATAGTAGTTCTTGTTGTTACGCAGCGCTCGACCGACCACGCGCGTGATGAGGATGCCGGACGGACCGCTCAGCGCGCGACCTGGTTCAGCGATGATATCAATTTCTTTCGGAAACAAACTGTCGAGATCACGGCGCAGTTTGGCGGCGAACGTTTCGATCGTGCATGTGTCGTAATCGAAATGACGGATCGGAAAACCGCCGCCAATGTCGACGCATGAGAACGGCACACCGCGCTTCTCGGCTTCCTTCATCAAGTTCGCCGTGACTTCAAACGCGCGCATGTAATTCTCGATGTTCGTGCACTGCGATCCGACGTGAAAGCTGATGCCCTCGGGCTTGAGACCCAGCGACTTGGCTTTGACCAGCATCGGGACAATTTGGTCCTGATCGGCTCCGAATTTGAGCGACAATTCCACGATGCTGCCGATGTTGCCGACCTTGAGCCTCGCGAGCACCCGGCAGCCGGGCGCGCTTTCGGCGATTTTATAGAGCTCCGTTTCGTTGTCGAACGTCACGAAATCGATCTTGTTCTTCTTACAGAATTTCAGCGCTTCGGGCCGCTTGATCGTATTCGCGAAAATGATGTTCTCCGGAGCCACGCCTTGATTTAGAACGTGCCGGATTTCGCCTTCGCTGGCACAGTCGAAGCAGCCGCCGAGGTCGCGAAACGTCTTGATGACGTCCGCATGCGGATTCGATTTGATCGCGTAGAAAAGCCGAACGCGCGGAAGGAGTTTGCGGAAGCGCTTGTATTCTTCGATCAGTTTCGATTTATCAATCACCAATAGCGGAGTGCCATGAAGCTTGATCAATGCGCGGATTCGTTGCGCGAGCGGGAGCTTCATGATCTTGGCGGGAGTCTTGTGAACTGCGGCGGGAACGAACTGCGCCTCGCTTAAAACGGGCGGACCATATTGGTTTTCAGGAAATGTGACAGGCGCGGTCGTATCCAACGAAGGACTCCTCTATAAATCATGGTGCGTGTGGCAAGAGAAAAGGGCATTGAACAGAACGACACTATGGAATTTTTTTTACGCATGTCAACTGAAATGCTGAAGTCTTCACAAACCGGGATGTTCGCATGAGTACGGCTCCTCTCTTTCGGAGATGGATGGATTTCCACTCTTCGTATTTCCCCCTGCAAAATCCACCTGATGCGGTATCCTTTCGCCCTTAAACGCAGGGAGCGAAGAATGAGCCAACAGTTTGCGGCGATGGTGTCCAAAATCGAAGAAAATCTGTTTCGTGTGATTAAAGGCAAGAAGGAGAGTATTCGGCTCCTGTTGATTTCGATGTTGGCCGACGGTCACACGCTTCTCGAAGACGTCCCCGGCACGGGTAAAACGACGCTGGCCAAATCCATGGCGCGTTCCATTGACGGCGTCTTCCGCCGCGTCCAATTCACGCCCGATCTGCTCCCCGCCGACATCACTGGAAGCATGACCTACAATCCGCGCGATGGCGGCTTCAATTTTCGAGAAGGCCCCGTCTTCGCCAATGTGCTGCTCGCCGACGAAATCAACCGCACGTCGCCGCGCACACAGGCCGCGCTGCTGGAAGTCATGAGCGAGCGCCAAGTCACCGTCGATGGCCAGGGACGCGCGTTACCGCGTCCCTTCTTTGTAATCGCCACGCAGAACTCGATCGAATTTCACGGCACCTACCCGCTCCCCGAAGCGCAGTTGGACCGCTTCACGATGTGTGTCAGTTTGGGCTATCCCAAATTTCAGGACGAAATCGACATCCTCGTCGGTCAGAACGACCTTCATCCGTTCGACGCGCTGAAACCCGTCGTGAGCCTGCAGGATGTCTCGCAGATGCTTGAGGACGTCAAGACAGTGCGCGTCGACAAAAGCATCTCTGAATACATCGTTCAAATCATCGATGCCACGCGCCAGGACGCGCGCCTCCGTCTCGGAATTTCGCCGCGCGGTTCGCTCGCGTTGTATCGCACCGCGCAGGCCCGCGCGCTCATTGCCGGACGCGATTACGTCGATCCATCCGACGTGAAACACCTCGCGATCCACGTCCTCGCGCACCGCGTTATGTTGGACACCAAATCAAAATACGCCGGAACGCGCACCCGAAACGTGATCGAAGAAGCCATCGATAAAACGCCGGTCCCGCGGTGAATGTCGAGTCAAAATTCGTTCGACTCCCGCTGTTTCGGAGCTGAACGATTTTCGGCTTCATTTTGATTTACCTGAAGCTCTTTTTCGAATTGACTTATTCGAAAAAGAGCTACACTTTAGTGATTCGATTTTCTACCATCGTTTCCGGACGCAGACCTCGCTTTAGGAGTGTCGCACATGTTCGGAGGCGATTCAGTGCTTTTGCGGCGCGGAGACCTGACATGCGTTTTCGTTTGATGGTTCTGACTTTGACAGCTCTTTCGGCTGCTCACGGAAACCCGGTGTGGTCCGAAGACAGTTCCGATGATGTGTATCGCGCTAAACTTCGCGCCATCGATGAAGACAAACTGAAGGCTCGCGAAGCCGGTTACAAGGCCATCGAAGCGAAGGTCAAGGAGATGCAGGCTGCCCGCGAAAAAGCGAACCAGCCGCAGACCGCCGAAGTCATTGTCGACGATCAGAAAATTTCCGTCACCGAACCTCGAACCGTCGAAGAAGCGCTCGGTTTCACCGGCGATCGCCGCGTTCGCGATCTCTACGAACTTAGTCCCGACGATTTCGAAATCGCCGTCCGCGACCGCTGGGCGATCAACCTCACCGATTTCAAGGTCGATCAACCGCGCTACATCTCCGGAGAAATCTCCCCCGGCACAACCCGAACGTGGTTCGGCCTTACGTTCTCGATCACCAATTCCAACACCAAGCCTCGTCGCATCACGCCCGTCTTCACCGCCATCACCGATCGCGGCATTCTGAACGTCGCATCCGGCGGTTTCCTTCCCGAACGCATGTTTGCCGATTCCATGTCCCGCCCGCTCGGCGGATCGACGCGCTTGGACGACAAGGAACTCGTCAGCCAGAATATTGCCCCGCTCGAATCCGTCATCGAAATGATCACCGGCGGCTATAAAGCCCCCGGATCGGGCGACGCCCCCGTCGAAGGTCCCGGCGGAGACAAGCTGAAACCCACTTACACTTTTGAACCGGGGCAGACGCGTTGGGGTGCCGCTGTTTGGGGCGAATTCGATAACCGGTTTAACCAACTTCAGATCGTCGTTCAAGGACTGACCAATTCGCACAAACACGACGAAAAGCTGCAGCGCGTCCTCGTCCTCGACTTTGAACGCGAAGGCGATGGCTTCAACGTTTTCCAGTCGCGTTTAAAATACAAAGGCAAGAAATGGGATTACCTGTGGATGTGGGATCAGGACATTTCTGTTCCGCTTCCGGCCGATGCCAAAGACCCGCAAATCAAGACACAGCAATTGAAGACCCCTGCCGGATCCGAGCGCTTCATCTTCTCGTTCCCGTTTGAAATCAAAAACTCGACGCACACCAATCGCGAACTGTCGCTCCAGAGCATCAGTTTTGCTCTGC
>JANXLS010000717.1 GCA_025355035.1 Planctomycetota bacterium
AAAGATTCGAACATGTTCACAGGGTTGGTTCAGCACGTCGGAACGCTCCTCGCTCTCTCGCCCGCAAACGGCGGCGGAGCCCGGCTGAGTATTGAAATCGGTCCACTCGCCGGCGATGCGCGCTTGGGCGATTCCATCGCCGTGGAAGGCTGTTGCCTTACCGTTGTCACACTCAACGGCAGCCACGCCGAATTTGATGCCGTCCCTGAAACGCTCCGTTGCACGACGCTCGGTGATCTGCGCGGCGGTTCGCGCGTGAACCTCGAAAGTTCGCTCACGCCGGGATCGAAAATCGGCGGCCATTTCGTTCAAGGCCACGTTGACAGCACCGCGCATGTCGCGCGCATCTTCGAAGGCGGTCGCTGGGCTGAATGGCACTTTCAGCTTGATGACGCCGCACTTGCCGAACAGATCGTCGAAAAAGGCAGCATCGCCATCGACGGAATCAGCCTTACTGTCGCCGGCTGCGACGCCAAAGCTGGAACGTTCTGGGTCGCGTTGATTCCCGAAACGCTTGCCCGAACCACCATCGTCTTCAAACGCGAAGGCACACGCGTCAACATCGAATCCGACATCCTGGGAAAATACGTGCTCGCCGCCCTGAACGCCCGCCTGCCGCGCTCATCGGGCCTGACAGTTGAGAAACTAAAAGAACTCGGCTTCTAAACAAAGCTGCTCGGGTTCCAACGCGCCTTCGTGCATTTGCATTAGAGCTACCGGACAAACCCCCCGCACCGATCTGCTTGCGGCGGGCGGCGTGGCCCTTCGTCAGACGCGCTTTGCGTAGTCTCCAAAAACGCGGCGCTCGTCTTTCTCTCGGTCCACGTGCCCGGCGCGGCGCATCTCGACGCGGAGGTTTTGTCCGGTAGCACTTAGTGTAAAAAATGAAAACGTTCCAAACACACACGTTTTAGAATTGACTCCGAGCACGTTCTGTTTAAACTTTGTAAAGCAAAGTGAATTGCGAGGGAATACCGTGCTCATACCTGGTCCAATGGCTCAATCCGAAGCGTTGCGCGCGCTCTCCGACATCCGTTCGGTGATCGATCGCAGCACACGATACTCGACGTTCTCCGCGCTCTCCGGTTTCCTCACGGGCGTTGCAGCGCTAGTCGGCAGCGGCGCGTGCGGCTACTACGCCGATTTTGTTGGCGCGCGCGCCGAGGACATGAACTTCGTGTACGTCTGGGCAGGGGTGTTCATCTTTGCTGCAATCCAACATCTTTTGCTGACCACATTGAAAGCCCGAAAGCGCGGCGAAGTGGTCTTGTCGCCGATTGCACGCACTGCGTTTCTCGCGCTGCTCGGCCCGGGCTTGGTCGGTGTGTTCCTCACGTTCGTTTTTATCAAGCAACTGAATTTCCAATTTCTCGCGGGTGTCTGGCTCTGTTTGTATGGGTGCGGTTTGTGGGCGGTGAGTTTTTTCGCTCCGACATTTCTGCGTTGGCTGGGCGTTGCGTTCATGGCTTTGGGAATCGTCGCGTGGGCCACGGGCGAAACTCCCGGGCGATGGTTGGGATTGGGCTTCGGTTGTTTACATCTGGTGTTTGCAGCGATTGTCAGAATGAGGTATCGACGATGAAAACGTTTCAATTGGATCCGTCCTCAAAAAGGCTCGCCGCCAAGGCGATTCCCAAGAATCACGATAAAGGCTCAGGCAAGGCGATGAAACACATCGACCTCATTGATCTCGATCCGGTCATCCACGAACGAACGCGTCTGTCGATTTTGACTGCGCTGTTCACAAGTCGCGAACCCGGCAGTTCCTTCTCCGATCTCCGCGACACGCTGGCGCTGACCGATGGCAATCTGCTCGCTCATCTCCGAACGTTGGAGCAGGCCGAATTCATTGAGCGCGTTAAAGAAGGAGCGGGGCGAGGGAGTACGACCACAATTCAACTGAGCGCCCACGGCCGCAAATCGTTCCGAAAATATTTGGACCAACTCGAATCACTCGTTCGTTCAGCGCGTGGAGAATGAGCATCATCATGACAACGACTTTGGCCGAAGCTCCCCGAATCGAACGGACGTCACGCGAAACTTCGCAGATCAAACCCAACGCGTCCGTGCCCTGTCACGTCGCCATCGTTTTAAACAGCTGCACGGAACACGGGGCCGTCCCAACCGACTTAGCTTTCGCTGCTCTTAGATCCATTGTGGTAGGATGCGTCGAACGTGGCATCGCGTTACTGACACTCATTCGCCCGACCGATGGAGCAGACACATTCGATGCCGCCATTGCGTCGGTCCGAGCGCACGAACCGCGCGCCAACAATGTAAAACTCAACCTCATCTCCCCTCGCAACGGCCGAGAAGAACTGCTGGAATCCGTCCGTCGTCTGGCCGCGCAAGCCCAACGTCACGCCATCGCGCCCGAGAAAATAGTCGGTGAAAACATCGAGAATAACCTGAGCACCCACGGCCTCCCGCCTATCGATCTGTTGATTGCAACCGGCGGCGGCGGCACACTCAGCGGCGCGCTTCTTTGGCAAAGCGCCTATGCTGAACTGCTTTTCGTCGATGTCGAATGGCACCATTTTGCAAGCCACGAGTTCAACAACGCACTGGCCGACTACGCCACCCGTTGCCGCAAATTCGGCGGCTTGGCATAGGCCTTTCGTGTAGGACGTGCGGGCTACCCGTCCTGCTTCGCTACTCGTCGTTCACTATCCACTCAACAGCTTCACTCAACGTCTTGAACATCCTGTCCGGACGTTGCTGTGGTTTCAAGCTCTCGAACGTCGGTAGTTTTTCTTTGCACAAAATCGTTCGGCATCCCGCCGCCGTGCCCATTTCAATATCGCGATTTGAGTCTCCGATCATCACGCTCTGCTTCGGATCGATTCCGTGATCCGCGCACGATTGGAGGATCATCTGCGGCGACGGCTTGCGGCATGAACATCCCGCGTCCGGATGATGGGCGCAAAAATAAATCGCATCGAACGCCTCGGTCCCCAACTCGCGCTGCATGTTTGAATGGATTTCATGCAGCGTGTCGAGCGTCATCAACCCACGCCCCACGCCGCTCTGATTCGTCGCCAGCGAAAGAAAATAACCATGCGCTCGCAGGCGCTTGAGGTTCTCGCGCAACCTCGGCATGAATCGAAATTCCGCCCAATTCAGCACGAATTTGTCTTGGCCCGGACACACATTGATAATCCCATCCCGATCCAGAAATATCGCTTTTGTCACTGCGTCGATTTCCTCCCGATACCAGTTTATCGATTCAATTTTCGCGCGCAATGGATAGGATTTGTCGCAAGCATCGGTCAGGTCTCATCTCAATTTACGAAGGAATACCGTGAGCAGAACCACTTCGATCTATGACACCTCCAACGCCGCAGAAATCGCTCAGATGGCCGCGACGAAAGGACTCATCGAAACCGGCGCATTTTTTCACGGCAATCGTTGGTCATATGGGACGAGCAGCAATTACAGCGTCGTTCTCAGTCACGATCCCGTCCGCATTCTCATCACCGCGAGCGGTCGTGATAAAAGCAAATTGAGCTCCGGCGATTTTGTAGTCGTCGATGACACAGGCAGCCCGATCGATCCGAAATACCCCAAACCCTCCGCCGAAACATTGCTGCATGTCGTTGCAGCAAAAGACGCCGGCGCTGGCGCGATTCTTCACACGCATTCTATTTGGGGCACTTTGCTCTCCGATCTGTACGCCGACAAAAAAGGCTTCAAAATTGAAGGCTTCGAAATGCTGAAAGGTTTGGCGGGAATCAACACTCACGCGAGCAGCAAGTGGATCGAAATCTTCGAAAACACTCAATACATTCCCGACCTCGCGACCGTTGTTCGCGAGCGTCTGCTCGATCCAATCAATCCGCTCAAGCACGGCTATCTCATTCGCGGCCACGGCCTCTATACGTGGGGCCGCGACTTGGACGAAGCCCGCCGCCACATCGAAATTTTTGAATTCCTGTTCGAACTTTATGGCCGCCGACTCTCAATACATTAATGCTGCTTGTCAGGAAGTGATATTCGATTTCATATCATTCCCGCATCCTTGCGGTCGCGGATCTTGTTTTAAAAGGAGCTTTCAACGTGAGCAGCAAAATCAACTGGGGCATTCTCGGCACCGGCAAGATTGCGAAAACTTTCGCGACAGGACTGAAAGGCTCATCGACCGGCGAACTTCTTGCCGTCGGCAGCCGCACACAGGATTCCGCCAACGCATTCGGCGCGGAGAACGGTGCTTCGCGCTGCTACGCGTCCTACGCAGCGCTCCTCGCCGATCGCGACGTGGAGTGTGTCTACATCTCCCTGCCGCACACATACCACGTCGAATGGTCGATCAAGGCGGCCGCCGCCGGAAAGCACATCCTCTGCGAAAAGCCGATGGCGCTGAATCACGTTGAAGCGATTGCCGTTTTCGATGCGATCAAGAAGCACGATGTCTTTTTCATGGAAGCGTTCATGTACCGCTGCCATCCGCAGACGCGCAAAATCGCCGAACTCGTCCGCACAAAAGCGATCGGCGATATCCGCGTGATCGACGCCGCCTTCAGCTTCACCGTACCATACGATCCGCGCAGCCGCCTCCTAGCAAACGATCTCGCGGGGGGCGGCATCCTTGATGTCGGCTGCTATCCGATCACGATGGCGAACAAAATTGCCGGCGTCGCCAATGGCATGGAATTCGTCGAGCCGATCGACCTCAAAGCGCTCGGGCATCTCGGTAAAACCGGAGTCGACGAATACACCTGCGCAGTCGCCAAATATCCCGGCGACATCGTTGCGCGCTTGTCGACCGGCGTTCAAGTGGATCAGGAAAACGCCCTGAGAATTTACGGAACTGAAGGCCGCATCGTCGTCCCGACGCCATGGAAGCCGTCCGAAATCTGCGGTAGTTCGCACTTCGTCGTTCACCGATTGGGCGAACAATCGCAGACGATCACGATCGAAAACCCGAAGCACCTTTATGCCTTGGAAGCGGACGCCGTCGCTGCCAACATTTCGCGCCGCGAATGTCCGTTCATGTCCTGGGGCGATTCGATGGCGAACCTCCGAACGATGGACCGCTGGCGCAACGAAATTGGATTGGTCTATGACATCGAAAAATCGAACAGCACCCCAAAAGTGCGTTAGAAAAAAAGCGCCCCGACAATCTTGTCGGGGCGCATGCTTTGCAACTCAACTCGATTTCACAATTGCTCACACCTTGCCTTTTTTCACAGGCGCGTCGGGGACTTTCAAACCAACCAACATCGACGCCATTTCCTGCCGTAAGGCCGGGTACGTCATCTGTTTTTCGAGTTCCGAAATCTGTCCAGCCAACTGCTTCTTG
>JANXLS010000740.1 GCA_025355035.1 Planctomycetota bacterium
ATGGGCGCCAAAGGCCTCGCTTGGGCCAAAGTTGATGCCGACGGTGGGTGGGCCTCCTCGCCCCTCAACAAAATCATCGCCCCCGCCATGCGCTCCGCGATCAACGAAGCCTGCTCCGCCAAGCCCGGCAGCACCCTCTTCATGCAGTTCGGAAAGCCGTCACTCGTCCACACCGTCATGGCCAATCTGCGCGTCCATCTCGGCAAAAAATTCAAGCTGATTCCGGAATTCGGATCGGGCGGACAGTGGAACTGCTTCTGGGTCGTCGATCCGCCGTTGTTCGAGTACGACGAAGAAGAAAAGAAGTGGGCCGCCGCCCATCACGCCTTCACGCACCCGCGCGACGAGGACTTGCAGTACCTCGAAAGTGATCCCGAACGCGTCAAATGCTGGCGCTACGATCTCGTCTTGAACGGTTATGAAATCGCCGGCGGTTCCGTCCGAATCCACAATCCCGAAATTCAACAGCGCGTCTTTAGCGCGATGGGCATTTCAGAAGAAGAAGCCAAAGAAAAGTTCGGCTTCTTGCTCGAAGCCTTCCAATTCGGCGCTCCCCCGCACGGCGGGATCGCTGTCGGTTGGGACCGCGTCGTCTGGTTGCTCAGCGAAACCGAAGCCATGCGCGACGTCTTCGCCTTCCCAAAGAATCAAAAAGGAGTCGACGTCATGACCGGCGCACCGGTCGAAGTCAGCGACAAGCAGCTGAAAGACCTGTCCGTTAAGGTCGTCGTCGAAGACTCCGCCGCAATCAAAAAACCGCCCGTCATGTAGCGACATGCCGGTTCCTTGCGGTCGCGCGGAGCGTCACCCCGGGTTGATGCCAGTTTGAAACCCTGCTTTGAAATCCCCGCTTTGAAACCCCGCAAGGGGGTTGGGGGGGCGGAGGGGGGCCAGAGAAAACCGCGCGAGCAAACCAACAGTCCCCCGACGCCTCGAGGTCCCGCATGGCACGAACATTCCCGGCGGTAATCCATTTCGCGTGGCTTTGCGCCCTCTGCCTGACCGCCTTCTGCGAAGAATCCGCAACCCCGGCTCCGCCCACAACTTTCTTCGTCATCGACTACCTCCCCCCGGCCATCTACGAAGCCGACACGCTCGCCGCCTGCTTCCGCATCGAAAACACGTCGACCTCGAAAAAAACGTTTCAAGTCACCGCAACCGCCGTCGATTCCACCGGCTCCGAAATCAAAAAACAGATCGAAAAAACGTCCGTTGCTGCCGGAACATTTTCATCCGTAAAATTCGAATGCGATTCCAAACGCGTCGCGCGCATTGCATTCGAATTGAAAAGCGATGACGACCCGAAAACGCTAGAAGCTGAGACAGTCCTCATTTTGCGCGACGACGACGCCTGGCCTGAAACAAAAATCGAAAACGGAAGGTTGAAGTCAGCCGACGGCCGCGGCATCGTGATCCCCGTCGTAGAAAAAAAGCGAGCCGTCGAAGTCCGCGAATTCGCCCCAATGAAATGGATCTTCGGCTCATCGAAAGACACCAGCATCGCCCACGCCGGCACATGCGCTGCATTCGCCCCCGCCGCGTGGCAGTTGAAGATCGATGCCGCGAAACCGCTCGGTCCGTGGCCATTGAACGGCTCAATCCCCATCCTCAACGCCATGAATCAAATCGTCAGCGACATCGCCAAGTCCCCTCCCGGCACCTTCAAGCGCGTAGTCATTCTGCTGACGCCCGAAGACCTCGATCTCGCCACCGATCCCCGCACCTACCGAGTCGTCCTCGATGCACTGCTGGCCCGTCTGGTCAAAGTCCAAATCGGTCGCATCGCCCTGATCGCTCCTTTCAAGTACGGCGGCAACGACACCCACCGCAAAGCCATCTGGCGCGAGATCCATGAATCCGCAAACGTGAACGCCGCGATGGTTCTCGATCCGCTCGACTGGATGCACGACGCTCAATGGCGCGCCGATCCAACCGGCCCGAACATTTTCGCAACCCACCCCAACGCCGCGGGACGAAAAATGATCGAGCAAGCCATCGCTGATTTGATACGATAAAGCGCGTTATTCAGTTTCCGTTTTCTGTCTGTTTGAGGTTGTTGCGCATCCATGTACCCAACGCAGTTGCACAGCTACATGCTCTGGCGTTCGTCCGTTGAACCCACACCACCCATGTTGGCGTCCAAACGCTTCACCGCCGCGGTCTCACTCATTCCCGCCGTGATGGTCGGTATCTTTGTTTACGGATGGTACGCCGGGCTGGTGCTCCTGACCTGCCTCACCTCAGCGCTCGTCGCCGATTGGCTCTGCAAACGTTTCCTCTTCCAACGCGAAGCCGAATACTTCGGTAAACGCGACGGCGTTTGGCTCCTCACCGGCATGCTTGTTGCCCTGATGCTCCCGCCCGCCATGCCTCTTTATCTGGCCGCGGCCGGTACGATCATCGCCATTCTCGCCGGAAAATACCTACTGCAAGTCGACGGTATGCCCCTCTTCCAACCCGCCGTGCTCGGACTCCTCGCGCTCCATATTATGTGTCCGCTCATCGTAGCGCTCGGTTCCGGAGCCCCCAACGCCACAATGAATCCGCACGATCGCTGGCCCGTCCTCGCCCGCAGCACCAGTATCGAGACCCCCGGCCCCGGTCGTTTCGTCCCCAAATTCCTGCTGAATTTCTTCGGTGGAGACATCCGCAACTCCGTCGACGCCAAACAATATTCGTCCGACCTGTTCGCCAACAAAGCCATCACTGCCGAAGCCATCACCGGCGTCCGCCCGCAAGACCTCGTCGCCGCCATGCCTGCGCGCGATCTCAGCAACCCCGACACAACGTCCAGCGCCACGACCAAAGGCTTCGATTGGCTCCAACTCCTGCTCGGCTACTTGCCCGGAGTCATCGGCGGCTCGCAGGGCCTGGCCCTTATTCTCGGCGCGTTACTGCTGTTCTTCAGTCGCTCCGTCTCGCCATTAATCTCCGTCTCAGCATTCCTGACGATGCTCGCCGTCCTCCTCCTCTTCGCATGGATGGGCAGTCCCAGCGTCGTCTACGGCAATATCCCGATCCACCTTCTGAGCGGCACCACGCTCCTCAGCATCTTCTATTTCGCCAACGATCCCGCCGTCACCCCGCGCGCGAAGTTTGGAAAAATCTACGCCGGAATTTTCTTCGCCATCATCGAACTGACTTTCCGTCTCGTCTTTAAAGTCTCCGATGGATTGCCGGTCAGCATCCTCGCGACCCATGCGATGTCGTTTGTCATCGACCAATGGTTGGCCCCGCCGCCCGTGAGCAGCGCCAGCGCCGTCCACATCGGCATTTCGCAATCTTCGTTGGGACGTCTTTAAGAAACAGCCCATTTGTCATCGGGCATTTGGCAATTGATATTTATCATTTAACGACTCGCGCAACGTGCCCCAAAGAATGACAAATATCAATTGCCAAATGCCCGATGACTAATGACCCCGTTTTCAGTCCGAAGCAAAGAAGTTTAAGGAACAAAAGGATGGTTCAATGATCCCCTTGACGATCGTCTGGCATCAGCACCAGCCCTATTACAAAGATCTCGTCTCGGGCGAAATGGTTCTCCCATGGGTGCGGTTGCACGGCGTCAAAGATTATTACGGAATGGCGCGCCTCCTCGCCGAATTCCCCGGCGTGAAATGCACGATCAATCTCGTCCCGTCGATGCTTGTTCAGTTGCAGGATTACGTCGACGGAAAAGTCACCGACGGCTTCCTCAAACTCACCGAAATTCCCGCTGATGAATTGACCGCCGAACAGGCCTGCTACATCCTCGATCATTTTTTCATGGCGCAATGGGACCGCATGATCCGCGTCCATCCGCGCTACAAACAATTGCTCGAGATGCGCCGCGTCGGCAAGTGCGGAGCTCAACAAGCCCTCGACGATTTCAAAACCAACGACCTCCGCGATCTTCAAGTCTGGTTCAACCTCGCGTGGTTTCATCCCGTCAGTTTCGAAGAATCAACCGTACTTCGCGAACTGCGCGACAAGGGCCGCGACTTCACCGAATCCGACAAACAAGCGATGCTCGCTCAACAGCGCGCAATCCTCGCCCGCGTCATTCCGTTGCACAAAGAACTCGCCGCGCGCGGTCAACTCGAACTCACGACAACCCCATACTACCACCCGATCCTTCCGCTCCTCTGCGACATGCGTTCCTGCCACGTAGCCATGCCCGACACGTCGCTCCCCAGTGGGCACGTCTCCTTGATTGAAGACGCCGAAGCCCACGTCAAAAAAGCCATCGACTTCCACACGAAACTCTTTGGCAGTCCGCCGCGCGGCATGTGGCCCGGCGAAGGCTCCGTCAGCCCCGACATCGTTCCGATCCTCGCCGCGCACGGAATTAAATGGTTCGCGACCGACGAAGAAATTCTCTCCGCGTCGCTGAAGCAGCGCATCCGCGGCGACTTCGGAAAACTCGACGCCCCCGAACTCCTCTACCGCCCATGGCGAGTCGAATCCCACGCCGGCAATTCAACGATGATCTTCCGCGATCATCACCTCTCCGACCTCGTCGGCTTCCACTATCAGAATTGGGACGGCGAAGCCGCCGCCTCCGATTTCCTCATTCAGATTCAAGAAGCCACCCGCGACAATCCCGCCGGCGACGAAACGCTGGTCTCGGTGATCCTCGATGGCGAAAATTGTTGGGAGCATTACCCCGATCAGGGCATCGATTTTCTGCGCGCGCTCTACTCGAAATTGCAATCCAACGAACGCGGCATTCAAACCGTCCTCCCCGGCGATTTCATCCAGGCTCATCCCCCCACGCGCAAGATTGACCGCCTCTTCTCCGGCTCCTGGATCAACCACGATTTCTACATCTGGATCGGTCACGCCGAAGACCGCCGCGCCTGGGAATACGTCTACCGAACGCGCGAGGATTTGGTCTCCGCCCAAAAATCCCAAAGCGCCAGCGGCGAGATGGCCTTCGAACGCGCATGGGAAGAACTCTACATCGCCGAAGGTTCCGATTGGTTCTGGTGGTACGGCGACGACCACAATTCCGGCAACGACGAAGCCTTCGACACGCTCTTCCGAACGCATCTGCAAAACGTCTACAAATTTATCGGCCAGCCCGTCCCCTATTTCCTAAGCGAACCCGTCAAAGGCCGCAGCCGCGCCGGACGTTTCTCCAATCCGACCGCAAGCCTCAACGTCAACATCACCGGTACCAGCGGCGGCTACTTCGATTGGCTGGGTGCGGGTCGCTATCGCCCGGACAAAGACGGCGGCGCAATGACCGCAGCCGGTCGTGCACCGATTCAACAAATTCTATTCGGATACGGAAACGGAAATTTGTACGTGCGCGTCGATTTTCAAGACGACATGCAATTGCGCCCCGGCAAGGAAACGCGGCCCATCGAAAGCGCCTCAATCCGCTTTACCGATCCGAAAGGCCTCGACGTTTCGATGCTCGGATACCGTCCGATCGTTTCCGGAAATTGGATGCATCCCGAATTGATCGAAGCCGCGTGGAGCGAGTTGTTCGAGATCAAAATCCCCTTCGACTGCATCGGCGCACAACAAGGCCACGAACTCGCGTTCTTTGTCGAAGTCGTTCCAGCCGGTCGCGCCGCCGAACGCTTCCCGCGCTCAAGCCCCTTGCAGTTCACCGTGCCGCCCGAAAACGCGCACGAATACGAATGGATAGCTTAATGGATAGGGTCGAGTGCTGATGAACGGCACTCGGCACTCGGTCCTTATGACACCTATGATTCTTCGATTGATTCGAATTCGCGCACCAATGCGCTACTCCGACGCCCTGGACCTGCAACACGTCCACGGCGCGGAGTTGGAACGCAATGACGAGCCCATCGCCAAGCTGATCGTCCTGCAACACAACCCTGTTTTCACGCTGGGACGTCGCACCGAAGCGTCGCACGTCCCGCTAAGCGAAAATGACTTGGCCGCGCGCACCGGAGCCGAAGTCGTCAAGACCGATCGCGCCGGATCCGTGACGTATCACGCGCCCGGACAAGCGACCGCATACTTGCTCCTGAATCTCCAAACATGGAATTTGAATCTCCATCGCCATCTGGAAATGCTCGAAGAAACCGGCATCCAAACGCTGAAAAAATTCGGAGCAACCGGCCATCGTGTCACAGGAATGACAGGCGTATGGTGCAACTCAATAGTGAATGACCTCGAAGTCGAAAAGAAAATCTGCGCGATCGGCGTGAGCGCGCGCCGCTGGGTGACGTATCACGGATTGAGTTTCAACGTGGACATGGATCTCCGCCCTTTTAGCGAAGTAGTCGCCTGCGGCCTAGCCGGAAAAGGCGTCACTTCGCTCGCCGAAGTGCTCGGACGAAACGTGGACATCAGCGAAGCCGAAAACGCCCTCGTCACCTCATTCGGCGAAGTCTACAACGCAACGATCGAAATCGGGATGGTTTAATCGTGAGACGGCTCCGAACGGTTCTTCTCATTTCAAGCCTCCTGCTTGTCGCAGGGTTGGCCCTCCTCCGCATTTCAAAATATTGGGATGCCTGCTGCTTCGGCTCAACACAACAACGGCCCGACTCCCACGCGCACTCTCAAGGCTTCCCCAAGACGCTGCCATTACCCGACAACAAATCCATCATCATCCCGACGTACCCCATTCGCATCGTCGCCGCCAACACCGGTGCCGCCGACATCCTCGCAGAATTGATCGACATCAAACGCTTTGCCGCCGTCCCCGTTCAAGTGGAGGAATACGCTGCCGATCCGGATTTCTGGAAACGCAATCCAAGCATCCCGCGCTTCGAAAAATTCCATGCCGAACGCATTCTCGGCTATCGACCGGACCTCGTCATATCGAGCGCCTTTCAAGACAGCACCGCCGCCGCCGCCATTGAACAGCAGCACGTGCCAATTTTGCACTTGAACGATTTTGAATCCCTCGACGGCGTCCGAAGCGCCATCACGATCGTCGGCGACGCCGTGGGATGCTCCGACGCAGCGAAGCGCATGCTCGCAACATTTGATTCCGATCTGAAAAAAGTCGCCGATTCGCTCGCTGGGAAGAAACCTGTCACCGTCATCATTTATTCGAACTACGGTTCAGGCTACACTGCCGGCAGCGGCGTGTGTCAGGACGACATGATCCAGCGCGCAGGCGGAGTCAATCTCGCCGCACAAAACGGAATCAAAGGCCACGCTTCGCTGACATTCGAACAACTGCTGCGCATGGATCCCGACTTTATTTTGGTTGGCGGCGAAGCGGGGCTGAATAGCCCGCAGGTGAAATTGCTGATGAGTGAACCGATTCTAAAAGAACTGCGAGCCGTCAAGAACCGGCATATCGTTGTCGTTCCGTCGCGTTATATTTACGCACTCTCTCAGTACTCTGTTCGAGCAGTCGAAGAAATCGCGCGGCAACTTCATCCCGAGATCAAACCGTAGCGTGGCTACTCAACGACGCACACTTCTGATCGGCGCCATCCTCCTCATCGCGCTCCCCACGCTGTTGGTGTTCGCAACCGCGTGGGCCGAGACAGGCTACATTCCGCCGCTCGCATTGTTGAACGCATCCGGACTCGAAGGCTTCATCGCCAAACTGCGTTTGTACCGGGCGCTGTGCGCCGGTGGCGTCGGCGGTTCGCTCGCCTTAAGCGGCGCGATGGCTCAAGGCCTGTTCCGCAATCCGCTCGCCGATCCCGGCCTGTTGGGCGTCAGCGGCGGAGCCGGTTTAGGCGCGATGATCGCCATTGCTTTTTTGGGTGGTCACGGAGTCTCCGTCTTCAACGCCTCCGGCGATTTCGTTTCGTCGTTGGGATTGTTAGCCTTCCCAACAATGGCGATGGCCGGAGCCTTGTTCGCCGCGTTCGTCGTCTACCGCTGGTCCGTGCGCAACGGCCAACTCTCCATCGCAATGATTCTGCTCGCCGGTCTCGCCTTGAATTCACTGGCGGGCGCGGCGATGGCTGCTCTGCAAACGCTGCTCCTCGACGACCTCCAAATCACCCGCGCAATCGTTTCGTGGGGCTTCGGCACACTCGATGATCGAGGAGCCACACACACGTTGATCGTCTGGGTCGGCGCAGCGTTTTCGCTCGCCACCGTTCCCCTTATCGGCTTGGAGCTCGACATGCTGGCCAGCGGCGATACCGACGCCGAATCGCTCGGAGCCGACACGCGCCACGTCAAAATGCTCGCTCTGGCAAGCATCGCCCTCTCGACCGCCTGCGCCGTTGCCGTGTGCGGACAGATCGCCTTCGTCGGCCTGCTCGTCCCCCATCTCGTCCGACGCATCGCGCGACCGCGACATCGCTCCCTGATGCTGCTCTCCTTTTTGACCGGAGCGACCTTGCTGCTCGGCGTGGTCGTCATTCAAAATGGATTGTTCCCGTCGCTATCCATTCGCTTCGCGGAAACAGGCTTTGTCACCGCCTCGAAAGTCGCGCGACGCCTCGCAACGTTGCAACCGGGCGTAACGACCTCACTTTTCGGAGCTCCGTTTTTCTTATTCTTGTTGATGCGACAAACAAGGCGGTGGTGATTGATGATCCCGACAAACATCAATTCGCCCGCCAACTCTCCTCTCATTGCACGCGATCTTCGCGTCACGTATCCCGGCGCTATTCACGCATTGAATGGAGTAAGCATCGAAGCCAAACGCGGCGAATTTGTTGCACTGATCGGACCCAACGGATCGGGCAAAAGCACGCTGCTGCGTTGCCTCGCCGGCCTTCTGAAACCGGATGTCGGCGGAGTGTCGCTCAACGGCGTATCCATCGAATCGTTGAAGCCATTGGAACGAGCACGAAAAGTCGCTTACGTTCAATCGCTGAGCGACACGCCCGAGTACATGACCGCCCGCCAATTCACAGTCCTCGGCCGCTACGCGCA
>JANXLS010000742.1 GCA_025355035.1 Planctomycetota bacterium
GATTCGGAATCGAATACGTGATCAACGGAGATCCTGTGGCGTTGATCGTGAAGGTAAAAGGTACACCCGCCGAACCCGTGACGCTGGAGGGAAGCGACAACACAGGCGCAGCTGGATCGATTTCAATCGCCAGTGGGAACGTCGTCGTGCCGCCCGCATTGGTCGCGGTGATCGTCACATTGGTGGTACCGACGGCAGCGGATTTGGGAGTACCCAGGATGATATTGCCCGACAAAACCAGTCCAGGCGGAAGAGTCGTAACAGAGTAAGTAATGACCTGGGTCCCCGTTGCGGCGATCACATAACGGAATGGCACTCCGTCGATTCCTGTAACGAAGTTCGGGCTGGTGAAATTCGGTTTCGCCGCATTGATCGTGATCAGCAGCGTCTTTGTATTGGGATTCTGCGCGTTGGCGGCGTTCGATGCAGACAATGTCACAGAGAACGGTCCGTTCAAAGTAACGGCTGCTGTCGTCGGAACGCCCTGAATGGTGTTTCCGACAAGACTCAATCCAGACGGAAGCGGAGCCGCCGTCAAGGTCACCGGTGCGCTGCCTGAAACCTGAATTGGATATTGGAAGGGCTGACCGACCGTTCCTGTTGCGGTCAAGACGCTGTTGTTGATCGCAGCGGACGATACGGCGATATTCAAGGTCAGCGTTTTGACAGTCGGTGGTACTCCAAACGGGTTTGCCGCTCCGCCCGGAGTGGAAGGGTTCGTTGCCGGGCTGAAAGCCGTCAACGTCACCTGCGTAACGCCATTCGTTGGAGTTCCCACGATCGTCGACCCAACCAGTGACAGTCCCGCTGGCAATCCACCCGCAGTGAATACAATTGGACCCACACCGGTCGCCGTGATGTTGTACGTGAACGCGTTGCCGTCGATTCCATTGACCGACAGAGGGCTTGTGAAAACCGGCGCCGCAGGTACCGAGACGGTTAGCGTCAGCGTTTTATTCCCCGTGCCGATTGGATTCGTCGCACCCAGATTGATTGTATACGTATTCGCCGCAGCCGGAACGCCACTGATCAATCCAGTGGAACTGACTGACAGATTTGCCGGCAAGCCGGTAGCGGTGTAGGTCGCCGGGTTGGCCGTCGCAACAATTTGGTAACTGAACGGAATACCGACAAAACCGTTGGCCTGATTCGGGCTGACGATGATCGGAATCTGTTGAGGCGCGACATTCAACGCCAGCGTTAGCGTCCCCGTTCCACCCACATTCGTAGCCTGCAAAGTCACATTAAACAACCCGGAAACAGTAGGCGTACCCGTGATCTGCCCTGTCATCGTGTTCACCGACAAACCCGCTGGAAGACCGATCGCGTTGTAGCTCGTCGGATGGTTGGTCGCCAGAATATCGTATTCGAACGGTCCATTGACCACAGCGTTTGCTGTCAGCGGACTGGTGACGACCGGAATCGCAGGCGGATAGACGATGATCTGGAGTGCCTTCGTTCCCTGACCGGCAACATTCGTGGCTGTTTGAGTCACATTAAAAATGGCGTTCGTGTCATAGACACCCCCACCGGAGGGCAACAACCCGGCTGCGTTATCCGTGTAGGTGTAGGTCGTGGGAGTCGGGACACTCGTGATCGTGTAAGTCCCGTTGTATCCCGGCACGGGAACTTGTGTGATATTCACGACTTGCCCTGTCAGCAAACCGTGCGGCGTCGTTGAAGTAATCGTCACTGTGTTGCCGGAAGCAGACGCCGTGATCGGCGTTGCGACCACCGTCGCGTTGACTTTTCCACCGGTATCGTTCGGGAGCAGCGTGTTGCCATTTGAATAGGTGAACGAATTCGCGGTTGGTGTCCCGGATACGACGAATCCCGCTCCATTGTACCCTGGTTGCGCGACGAACCCGGAGATGTCCACTGACTGCCCCGCCGCAAATCCGTGCGGGACCGGGGTCGTGATTGTCACTGTCGAACCGACTTCTGAAGCGTTCGCTCCAGTGATAGCGACCATCGCCGTGCTCTTCCCGCCACCCGACGGCACCAGGCTTGAATTGTTGTCTATATACGTAAACGTCGTGGCGTTCACGACCGTCGCGACGTTCCAAACTCCGTTGTAACCAGCGATGCTGATGTTCGAAATCACCACCGATTGATTCACGGCCAATCCATGCGGAGCCGACGTCATCACGGTTACAACGTTTCCATTTTGCGTCGCCGAAACGATGCTCGGCAACGAGGCTGGCGGCTGGATCACACCTGAAATCACTCCCGTCTGATCGTTCAACGACAGGCCCGCCGGGAGCGCGCCCATAACCCCGAATGCCAACGGACTGTTATTGGCCGTGATCGTGAAATTGAAGGGTTCGTTGTAGATCCCGGTTGCGTTCGATGAGCTGCTGATGATCGGAACCAAGGCTGGAATGACCGTGAGATTGAAGGCCTGCGTTCCCGTACCGCCGGCGTTGGTCGTGCTGACAATGAACTTGTAGAAACCCAGCGTATTGGGGATGCCGGTGATGAATCCGGTTTGTGTATCCAACTGCAGACCGATCGGCAGTGTCAGGATGTTGCCGTTGGCGGGCGGAATGTTTGGCGTACAGCCGTACACCTGCGGATTTCCGGTCGCGGTGATCGCATAGCTGAACGGTGTGTTCAACAACGCCTGGACATTCACCGGGCTGCTGATGACGGGTATCGCCGGGAGAATACTGATGGAAAAGGCCTGCGGCAGCGATGTGCCGTTTGCGTTGGTCGCGGTGGCATTGAACGAATACGTCCCTTCAACAACAGGCACGCCTGAAATCAATCCCGTGATCGTGTCCAACGTCAGGCCGAACGGCAAACTCAGCGTATTTCCAGTTGGAGTCAGCGCAAACGTGCCAGGATTATTGTTAGCCGTCAATATAAATTGGAAGACCGATCCGACATTGCCTGTGGCGGAGGCGGCACTGGTCATGTTGGGTTTGGCGGAACTAATGCTAATCGTCAAAATCTGTGACCCTGTGCCGCTTTGGTTGGTGGCGGTGATGACGACACTGTACACGCCATTCTGAGTCGGGATTCCGGAGATCTGTCCGCTCACCGTGCTTACACTCAAGCCTGGCGGCAATCCGGCGGCGTCGAAACTCTGTGGACTGTTTGTCGCTGTGATCACGTAATTTGAGAAGTTAAGTCCATTCGTGGCCTGTGCAGCCATGGGGCTGTTGATAATCGGACTGCTATCGGCGATTTTGGCGATAATGATGTCATTGTCGTCGATGTTCAGGCTCGTGTTCTTTTCCGCCGGTTCGGCAACGATGTTGCCTGTCACCGAGCTGACGACTTGAACAACGTGGGGCGCCGGGAAATCTTCACCGGGGACTGGAAAGTTCGGCGCAATCGTACTGTACGCACCGAATGTGTAATAGAAACTGCCATCGGTCGACCCGGTCAAAAAGGCGTTGCCGTTGTTGTCTACCGCCATGCCGTTGACGGAAACATTCGTGGGTTGAGTCGCGTTTTGCAGACCGTTGTCGGTCACAAAGACGTGCGTATCAGAACCGATGTACGTCGAATAAACCAATGGCGTACCCGTCGGATTGAACTTCGCAAGGAATCCATCCTCCGCACCCGAGTGGCCGGGTTGCAACGTGTTGGTCGATGGAGCTGTCGGGAAGTTGTTTTGGACGGCGCTCGCGCCATTGGTCAACGTTGTCGTTCCGGAAACGTAGATCGCGTTGCGAGCGTCCACTCGGACGCGCTTGCCCACATCGTTCATGACACCGCCCAGGTACGTCGAGAAAATCAACTGCGAACCGAGGATGTTGAATTTGGAAACGAACGCGTCGGTCGTTCCATTGGGTCCGCCATTCGTGGATTGAATGGGCAGAATCGTCGGCGAAATCGTTGGGAAGTTTGTGGATGCTGTCGATCCGGTTACATAGACGTTGCTGTTGGCGTCCACCGCGATGCCGTTTCCAATATCGTCGCCGTCGCCACCCAGATACGTCGAGAACACCAAAAGTGTTCCAGTCGAGTTGATTTTGGTCACAAACGCATCCGAACCCGATCCCTTGTTAACCTGAAATGGGTGCGCGATCGGGAAGTCGAAGGAACGGGTTGAACCCGTGACGTAAATGTTGCCGGATGCATCAACCGCAACGCCATTGCCGGTATCGGCCAATGTTCCGCCCAGATAGGTGCTGAAATTGTTGACCGAACCATCGGATGAAAAGCTGGCGACAAACGCGTCGGACGCGCCACCCAGCGTCGCCTGAAGCGGATGGGCCGTCACGAAATTCGGCGATGCCGTCGTTCCGACAACAATGATGTTGCCGTTGGAGTCGAGCGCAATGTCGCTGGCCGTATCGTCGTTTGATCCACCAATGTACGTAGAGAAAATGATGCTGTTGCCACCGGCATTGATCTTCAACAAGAACGCGTCTTTTCCACCCGAATACGCGTGTTGGGCATTCTTGATCGGGAAATTCGAGGACGTCGTCGTTCCGCAGATGTAGACATTGTTTTGAGCATCGAGAGCAACCCCCGTCGCTTCATCATCTCCATTGCCCGCAAGGTACGTCGAATAGATGAGAGTTCCACCATCAGCGGCAAATTTGGTGAGGAAGGCCGCATAGTTTGCTGGATTGGGATGAAACGCCGTTGGAAACGTAACATGGTCGATCGGATCGATGACCGTTTCGATCGGCCCGACCAGTGGGAACTCGTAGGTGTTCGTCTTTCCGACAACGTACGCGGACCCCGCTGTGTCGATAGCAACAGCCAGTCCAATGTCGTCACCGCTGTGGTCCGACTTTGTCAGGTTGGTGTTCGGCTTGTCGCCGTAAAAAGTCGCGTACACGAGTACGGGATCGATGACCAAAGGAACAGTCTTGTCGTATTCTGCAATCGTGAAGCCAACGACCGTTTCGTCTTTTGCGGTCTTGGCCGCTGAAACAATTTCATAGCTGCCCGCAATAGCTTTCTTTTGGCCGCCGACATTTTGATAGACCACCGGCGTGTGCTGCTTGACCTCGTTGTCACCGAACTTGATCACCAATTCGCCCTGTGCGTTAACGGACACAGCGTTCGAACCCGTGAACGCCATGCGAATTGCCGTGGGATCCGCTCCCGGCGCGACGACGAAATCGTATTCCAATTCGCGCTGGTTACCGTAATAGACCATGTCAATGCCCGCGTACACGTTGTCGCATCGTACTTTCTTGAACTGCGTCACGTCGGTCGCGTATCGGCTCGGATCATTGCCCCGGAAATAATTCGTCTTCCCGGCCATTTCTTCATCACCGCGAATTGTCGAATCGATATTGGCATTGGCGAGTTTCATACGTAAAACGGACGACGGTTCTTTCTCGCTCTGCGCGGGTTTGCGTAGAGCCAACACCGCTTCATCCGCCTTCAGGAACAGCGAATAGCCGTTGCCGCGCGCAACGTATTTCACGTGCGCATTCGTCTGACCTTTATTCTCTTCGAAGCTGAGCGGAAGTTTTTGATAAGCATTGATCGTCGCGGTCCGCTGTGCCGACGTCATCAGGTTTTTTGGTTTCGCAGTGACATCACCTTTAGAGGCGACGGCTATTGGTGTCATCTCAACGCGAGACGAGCTGTTGGGATGGGATCGGAGACCGAAAAAGCCCGTGATTACTGCCAAGGCGGTGACGCCCAGCAGCGCATGACGCAGATTAAATTTCATAAATTCGACGAGCCTCCGCTTTCAAATCGTTCCGCCACCGCACGTTAAACACAACATGCACCAATCTTGACAAGACTCGATGCGCTCTTCCTACAAAAAAGTCTTATCGGACCTTTATGCTTATCGGCAATCGCGGCGAACTCTTTAGTAGTGCTCATCGTGCTCGGTCTGTATTCCTTCAATTTAGTAAATAATGAGCACGTGTGCATCCGGTACGCATTCTTTTCCTTGCGTCCGTGCGCTCCAAAAAAAAGCCGTTTGATACGAGTTCTCCTACTTTTTTGTAAAAACATCTTGAAACTAAACCCGAAATGGTACAATAAAATATTATTTTATTCGCTTCATTCATCAAGTTGTCGTTCGGCACTGCGATCCCGAAAGGGTCATCATGATTGAAGAACCGTCCGTCAAGCCATGCTCCCGCTGTCTCACGCCGCTTGGCAGCGACGCAATTATGCTCAAGAATGGGCTCGCTATGTGCCCGGCGTGTTTCCAACGTTCGTATCCGATCAAACCAAAAACATCCGAAGGATCGCGCTTTTACGTCAGCGTCGAAGGCGTCTTGGCTGTGCTGCTGACCGTCGGAGGTTTCTTCGGCTGTTACACGCTATATAAGAACCACGTTGAATCCGAACGCCTCGCTCTAATTGAAAAAAAGGAAGCCGAAG